>QHBQ01000251.1 GCA_003243865.1 Candidatus Chloroheliales bacterium
CTAGTTATCGCCGATTATATTCTCCGCCTGCTGCGCCAGTATCGTGGCGAACTGGTTGATGCCAACGCGACAACGGACGATCGCTCCTGGTCGGCTGCGGCAGCCCGCTGGCTGCTCACTATCTTCTTCACCGCCTTTGCCATTCGCCTCGGCGGGCAGCTTCACCCTCAGATCAGGGTGGTTGATCTCTTCTTCCATGTCCATCGCCTCGAGGATGTGTTGAGTGGCAACCTCTTGTTCAAAATCAAGTCGGCGGAATGGGGGGGACAGGAGACCTTCTATCTACCCACCGCCTATCTACCAGTCGTGCCGCTCTACTGGCTGACCGGCGACAAGGCGATGGCGGTGCGCATCTTCACCGTCGCGCTGGACAGCAGCGCCATCTTCATTATCGCCACCATCGCGCGCCAGGTAGCGAGGCAACTAGCAGGCATTGGCGCGGCTCTCCTCTACGTCGCAGTGCCGATTGGCATTCTACCCTTCTCCTGGGGCATCACCTCGAACCTCTTTGGGCAGTATACCCTGCTGTGGGGGCTGGCTCTGCTGGTCTGCGGTGTACCAGAGTTTGAGGATAGGCTACCTTTGCCTGCCAGCCAGCACTGGCGACCATCCTGGCAATTGCTGCTCTTCCTTTTCTTTCTTACTCTCACCCTGCTTTCGCACCCCGGCGTGGTGCCGCTCGCCGGGCTCGCGCTGGTGTTGCTGGTACTGGCGCGGGCGGTGAGCGCGGTGCGCGGCCAGCGGCAATGGCGCGGGGTGTTGATGCTAATGGGCGCAGGAGTGCTGGTGGCATTGCTTGCTTTCGGCCTCTACTATCGCAATTTCGTAACCGACACGCTAGCCGCCTACGAGAAAATTCAGCAGCAGCGGGCGGCGAACCAGATAGCCGATGCGGCTAAAGGCATCACCTTCCGGCGCATTGCTGGCGGCTCGGTCAACGACCCCTCGATTGGTCTGGATCCCCGTACCGTCTTCAACCAGGGCCAGTGGTTGGCGGAGGGTATCTCCGGGTTCTTCAAGGAGGCATGGGCCTACTATGCGGCCTGGCCGATGCTCGCCGCGCTGGGTTACGCACTGCTCTGGCAAAGGCGCAAAACTTCGCCACCAGTGGCGCGGCTGCTCAGTTTGATGTTCGTCTGGGTGGCGGTCGCCTGTCTGTTCGCCGTAGTCGGGCTGGTCAACAATCTCTATGTCCGCTATGCCCTGTTCTTGCTGCCGATCGNCGTGATTGGCGGTGGCANCCTGCTTGCCCAGCTATGGCGTGAGCGTTGGGGGCGCAGCGTTGCTCTGCTGTTGGCTGGGTTTACTATCGCTGCCGCGCTGCTGCTCTGGTATAATCGCATCATCGTCTATCAACATGGGTAGCAAGCGACAGGACGCAATGAATTGTGTCCCTGTAAGCTGGCCTGAACTGCTGAGGCGGGTTTTGCTGCTAGCGAGGATAAGCGCCATATGGTAGAATAACCGCATCTTGAACCAGAACAACACAACTCAGCACTCAGGGCGTGCGCCACACGTCGCTACAATCGCTCAACCCTCAGTCTTGGCCCGCGAGTTGCGCCCGCTACGACAACTCGCACGGAGCTGGCCTAGCGTACTCGCTGTCTATGCGGCCCTCGCTTTTGCCTTGTTGCTTAGCTATCAGGTTCGCCCCAAAGTTGACCTACCGATTGATAGCCAGCTAATTGGCAACACTGGCGGGCCGTTCTTCGCCGGTCTCTACGAAATCGAGCAATCGAAGAAACCCGATGGCACTATCCTTTATCCCTATCGTTGGACCAAGCCTCGCTTCGAGCTAGCCCTACCAGGCCTCGCCGCGCAGCCTCTCACCCTGACCTTGTCTGTGGCAGGTGCGCGTCCCACTGGCGCGCCCACCGCGGTCGTCACCATTATCGTGGGCGCGCGCGGTCATGAGCAGCCGCTTGCCACATTTACCCCTGAAGGCCAGATGCGTGAGTATAACTTCCTCATCCCTGCTACTACCCTGGACAATGGTGATTTGCAGCTTGCAGTTGTAACCAATGGCTTTCATGCAGCCGATGGACGTAATCTCGGCTTGATCCTCAATCGCCTCCGCCTCACCCCCGCACCGAATACGGGCCTGATCCTGCCGCCGCGCAGTACCAGCTTCTGGCTGGCGCTGGCCCTCGCCTTGCTGCTGCTCGGCCTGTCTCGTTTGGGCTGGGGCCGCCGCACCTTCCTTGCGGCCGGATTGCTCTTCGCCCTCGCCAGCGGTCTATGGCTCACCTTTGACCGCCTGTTCCTCACTCCGCTTGCGCCCGCGTTGTGGCAGGCGCTACTCGCCACCTACATCGGGCTATTCATCGCCGATTATATTCTCCGCCTACTGCGCCAGTATCGTGGCGAACTGGTTGACCCGGCCGCCACCGCGCAGGAGGCTCGGCCCTGGGCGGCCTCCGCGGTGCGCTGGCTGCTCACTATCTTCTTCACCACCTTTGCCATTCGCCTCGGCGGGCAACTTCACCCTCAGATCATGGTGGTTGACCTCATCTTCCATGTCCATCGCCTCGAAGACGTGCTATCCGGTAATCTGCTCTTTCGCACATTCGCCTCCGAGTCGGGAGGTCATACTACCTACTACCCGCCCGCCGCCTACCTGCCGATTGTCCCGCTCTCCTGGCTGTTTGG
The DNA here is from genome assembly GCA_003243865.1 of Candidatus Chloroheliales bacterium. Next base: position 2,650 of record QHBQ01000251.1, read on the forward strand.
TAGAAGCGATGCCGACCTGGCAATGGTCACGCGCATCTTCGGCGTTGCGCTGGACACTAGCGCGATCTTCATTATCGCCACCATCGGCAGGTTGGTAGCCGGGTGGC
>QHBQ01000425.1 GCA_003243865.1 Candidatus Chloroheliales bacterium
TGCCATTCGCTGATGCAAGATGGAGGCGCAGTTCATCAAATTGCACCACCCCACCAGGGCGAGCGCAGCCCGCCCCTACGATCGCAAGACTGAGAACTACACCCTCAGGATGGGGAGAAAGTCGGTTCGTGATGCTAGTCTACGGTGAACGCACCCGCGAGGTGGATACCAGCGAACTGCTCGGCTCATTGATAGAACGAGGGTTTAAGCTAAAGGCCAAGCAGCCCCCGCTACGTCACCACCTCGACCTGGTACGGATGCTGGTAGACTATGGCGAATTGCTGCAAGGGCTGGCCGATGCTGCCGATGCGGAGAAGGGTTATGCCCAGCGCGGGCAATCACAGTTTCACCAGTTTGGCTTCTTGCCCAACCTGGGCAGCGCTTTTCACCACTCGTGCGTTAGCCTCGGCATTGTTCCTCCGATAAAGCAGCCGCTAAACCGCCTCTCCACGCCAATGAATGCGTTCCTGGTTGCGACCAGCCTGGATAGTACCAAACTGCCACCGCGCCTAACAATCAAGACGCTGGAGGGGTTTGCCTACTATAGCGTCTATCCCGAAATGTACGCTCAGGCAGCGGTGAACATGGCGCGGGAGCAGCGGCGCAGGCAAGCGGGGGTGGTTGGTATCCTCAGCATGGGGGCGGTACTGGCCGAGGTGGTGGCTGGTTCGCTGCACGAACTCCGCGCGCTACGCGCCTGGGGCTATGTTCGCCCTCACGGACATCCGTTCGCCCGTCGCCTGGAACTGGTGGGCGAACAGGTTAGCTGGTTCAAGGAGCCTATCAAGGAGCAACGGCCATTTGCCATCGTAGACGAAGGCCCTGGCCTGTCGGGCAGCAGCTTTGGCGCGATGGCCGATTGGCTGGAAGGGCAAGGGCTGGCGCGGGAGCGCATCGTCTTCTTTCCCAGCCACGACAACCCGCTCGGCCTACAGGCTAGCGCGGCACATCGTCAGCGCTGGGCCGCGGCCCGCAAGTATGTTGCCTCGTTTGAGAGCGTGTTTATCGAAACTGGCAAGCTGGCCGAGTGGGTCAGCGACCTCACTGGCGGAGTGGGTGAGCTTGAGGACGTCGGCTATGGCCGCTGGCGGGCGAAGCTGCTGCCCAATGTGCAGGACTGGCCGCCGATAAATATCCAGCAGGAGCGGCGCAAGTACCTGTGCCGTGCAGGCGGCAGGCACTGGCTGCTCAAGTTCGCGGGGCTGGGGCATTATAGCGAGGACAAACTGCCGCTGGCCCGCAATCTGGCCGCCGCGGGCTTCATCGTGCCGCCGATCGGCCTGCGCCACGGCTTTATCGTCAGCGAGTGGCTGGCCGAGGCGAAGCCGCTAACCAACGCCATGCTGCCGCAGGTTGACCGCGCGCTGCTGGTAGACTTCATCGCCGCTTATCTCGCCCACCGCGCCAACCACTTCCCCGCACCAGCAGAGGCGGGCGCAACGGTGCAGCAGCTATTCGAGATGATGCGCTACAACACCGCGCAGAGTATCGGCGAACAGTATGCCGCCCGCCTCGACCGATGGCAGGCCCAGCTTGGCGAACTGGCTGCCGCCGAGCGGCGGGTACTGACCGATAACAAGATGCAGCCCTGGGAGTGGCTACTGCTGCCCGATGGCCGCTTGCTCAAGGCCGACGCGCTCGACCACCACGCTGCCCATGACCTGATCGGCGCGCAGGATGTTGCCTGGGACCTGGTCGGCGCAATTACCGAACTGAACCTCAGCCGCGACGAGGCGCAGCGGCTGCTAGCCGCGTTCGCAGCGAAGGCGGGCTACCGTCCTACCAGCCAGCAACTTGCCTTCTACACCTTGGCCTACAGCGCCTTTCAGGTAGGACATTACACCCTGGCGGCAACCGCGCTGGGCAGCGAACATGGCGAGGCTGCCCGCCTGCACGAAGCGACCTCAGCATGGGCTGCGCGGCTCGGCCAACTCATTGACTTGCCGCCGCAGTATGATCTTTAACCCCTCTCCCGAAGGGAGAGGCTGGGTGAGGGTGTAAGCACAGTTTGACATCGGACTGGGCAGTGATTAGAATAGGTTCATGGAAACGCTCTGGTCGCCCTGGCGAATGGAATATCTCAACGCCGACAAGGGCAAGGATGAGGCGGGCTGCATCTTCTGCACCTACGCCGCCGCGCCAGCGACGGAAGATCGCGAACACCTGCTGCTCTGGCGCGGCGCACGCACCTTTATCATCATGAACCTCTACCCCTACAACAACGGCCATCTGATGATCGTGCCTTACCAGCACGCCGCCGACCTGACCACGCTTGATGAGGAAACAGCAGGCGAGCTGATGACCACGCTGCAAGGTTGCATCTCGCTGCTCAAGGCGGTGATGAACCCGCAGGGCTACAACATCGGCATGAATCTCGGCACGGTNGCGGGCGCAGGCATCGCNGACCATGTACATATGCACCTCGTCCCNCGCTGGGGNGGNGACACCAACTTCATGCCGGTCGTTGGCAACACGCGCGTGCTGCCGGAGTTGCTATCCACCACATACGATAAACTGCGGGCTTATATTGACGAACATTGGCGATACTCGCCAGAGGGTTAGGTTCAGCCTTGTAGATTAGAGACGCACCCCGCAGCTAGTTAGGCTCAAGCGGGGTGCGTCTCGAAATACTCTTTGAGGATGCTGATGGTGTAGGTGGTGAAGAAGTCCTTGCTGCATAGCTCCTTGCGGCTGATCTTGCGAGCCAGGTATTGCGCCCACGCCTCATACACAAGCTGGAACGACTTCTTGCGCACGCGAATATCCTCCACCCGCACCAGGTCGCGCTCCGGCATGTACCACGCCTCGAAGTCCTTGCCGAAGTAGCTGTTGCAGACGGTCCAGTTGCGCACGTAGCGCTTCTTCTTCAGCCAGGCGGTCAGGCCCTGCCAGAAGGTCTCGAAGTCGGGGAGGTTGGCTTCGGCAGCATTGCCCACGCCCGCTTTGCTCTCGATTACATCTTTGATTCGCACGTTGTTCATTGTTTTGATAACGCTTCTAGCGGTTCGGCGTTACGCCTGCGCCGGTCGGATGTCGCGCACGTTCATCTGGATCGAGTAAGTGCCGTTCCACTCGTTCTTCTCCACCTGATAGACCACATCAATCAGCGGCTTGGTTTCGAGGAAGGGCAGCCACTCGGCGCGCCGCCAGGCCACCGCGGTGCCATGACCCAACCTTACTGGGTCGTTCAGGGTGATACGCAGATGCTGGCGATCCTTGCCCATCAGCTTGGTCTCAGCCACGCGCAACTTGCGGGCGATGAACAGCGGGGTGGCGTTGCCCATGCCGTAGGGGGCGAGCAGGTTGAGGGCCTCGACCAGCGTGGGGGTGAGCCGGTCAATCGGCAGTTCGGCGTCAATTCGTAGCTCGGCCTGGAAGTCATCCGCAGTTAGTTGGCGGGCGGCCACCTCGCACAATCTCGCCCGCAACTCCTCCAGCCTGGCAGTCTCCACGCTGAAGCCAGCGGCGGCGGCGTGGCCCCCATAGCGGGCCAGCAGGTGGCCGACCTCGGTCAGCGCGGCGGTGATATTGAAGGCGGAGATGCTGCGGGCGCTGCCCTTCGACATATGGTCGCCCTCCTCGATGATCAGCACTGGGCGGTGGAACTCCTCCAGCAGTCGCGCCGCGGCCAGCCCAACCACGCCCGCGTTCCAGTCGCGGCCATGCAGCAGGATGAGCGGGGTATCGTCGGGCAGTGCCGCCGCCCGCGCCATCGCGTCAGCCACGATCGCACTGGTAAGCTGCTGTCGCTCGCGGTTGCGCAGCTCAAGGTCGCCCGCCAGCCGGGTACTCTCCAGCATATCGTCACACATCAATAGCTGGTAGCTCATCATTGCGCTCTCCAGCCGCCCGGCGGCGTTGAGGCGCGGCGCAATGATGAAGCCGATGGTGCCAGCGTCTACGTTCTCGCGGCTGGTACGGGCCACGCTATACAGCGCTTGCAGCCCCGGTGAGCGAGTCACGCGCAGGCTGCGCAGGCCGTGCTGCACCAGGATACGGTTGTCGCCGTGCAGCGGGGCCATGTCAGCCACCGTGCCAATCGCCACCAGTTCGATCAGGTCGCGGGGCTGCACCCCTTGCATTGTCAGGCCCCGTTGCGCCAGCGCCCGTACAATCTGGTAGGCGATACCCACGCCGGTCAATTCGGCGAACGGGTAGGTATTGTCGGGGCGGCGGGCGGAGATGAGCGCGTAGGCAGGTGGCAGTTCGCGGGGGGCGCGGTGGTGATCGGTGACGATCACCTCGATATCGTAGCGGCGCATCGCCTCGCCCACTTCCTTCAGGTTGCTGATGCCGCAATCTACGGTGATGATCAGGCTAACCCCGCGCTCGGCCAGCTTGGCGATGGCATCGAGGTTCATGCCGTAGCCTTCGAGGGTGCGATGGGGAATGTAGGGTTCGACGTTCGCGCCCATNGCGGTCAGGGCGCGTACCAGCACNGCGGTGGCGGTGATGCCGTCGGCGTCGTAGTCGCCGTAGATGGCGATGCGNTCGCCGCTNCTCACNGCGTCAGCAATGCGCGCCGCCGCCTTGCCCATATCGCGGAAGAGGTAGGGGTCATTCAGGGCTGCGCCTTCCATGCCGAGGAAAGCGGCAGCCGCGCTGGCGGTGGTGATGTTGCGATTGTAGAGCAGTTGCATCAACAGCGGGGCATAGGGTAGATCGCCAACCGCTTCACCCATTTCACGAGCTATATCAGTCGGCGGCGCGGGCAGCAGATTCCAGCGTTTGGCCGGAGGTCGCATCGCTAAACCTCACCCAAGAAGTGCGCGTTCGGCTCGATGTCCATCGTCCAGTCAGCAGTGTCGGCGCGGTCACGCCCTGCACCTTGCGCGTGATAGTAACGATAGTAGGCGGCTGCGCCGATCATCGCGGCGTTGTCGGTGCAGAGCGCGGGCGGCGGGTACAGCAGCGGCACGTTCAGGCGTTCAGCCATCATCTCGCGCAGCAGGCGGTTGGCGGCGACCCCACCGGCCAGCAATACCTGCTTTACGCCGTACTGCTCGGCGGCGGCAGCGGTCTTCTCGACCAGCACCTCGACTACCGCCAGTTGGAAGGCGGCGGCGATTAGGGCGACCGGCGCGTGACCATTGCTGCCAGAGTTGTCGCCACTCGCGACCTTGCCGCGCACTCCCTGGGGCGGTGGCGCATCTGCGCCCAGGGAGCGATTGATGCGACGCGGCTGGTTATCATCGTCTGGCTCGTCCTCATCATCGGCGGCGCTGCTAACCCGGCTGCGTGGGGTATCGTCTTGCGCGTCAATATAGTCGCGTTCATCGCGGTCGTCATTGTCGGCGTTGCTGCCCTTTGGCACCGGCGTGATATCGCGTTCCGCCAGCGGGGCGTTGCGCGGTGGCAACTGAGCGGGGCGGACAAAGCCGCGCTGCGGCTGCGATGGAGGCAGCGGGCGGGGTCGGTTGAGTGGCGGCTGCGCGGT
>QHBQ01000259.1 GCA_003243865.1 Candidatus Chloroheliales bacterium
GAGATGTATCGCGGCGACATGGCGACCTACTTCGCCGAGCGGCTCGACGGCTTCAGCATCAGCGGGCTGGTGCGCAGCTATGGCAACCGCTACTACCGCAAGCCGGTCGCAGTCGGCGACATCCACTGGCGCGAACCAATCAGCGTGGAGATGTTCAAGTATGCCCAGAGCCTAACCGACAAGCCGGTCAAGGGGATGCTGACCGGCCCATACACGATGATGGACTGGTCGTTCAACGAACACTACCCCAACCGCGAGGCGCTGGCAATGGCGCTGGCCGAGGCGATTCATCAGGAGGCGGTCGAGTTGGAGCAGGCAGGCGCGAAGTACATCCAGATTGACGAGCCAGCCGTCTCCACCCGCCCTGAGGAGCTTGAGATTGCGATTAAAGCGATGGGCGTGGTTACCAATGGGCTGAAGGCGCACACCCTCACCCACATCTGTTATGGCGACTTCGAGAAGATCTACCCGCGAATGCTGGACATTCCGGTAGACCAGATTGACCTGGAGATGGCGAACAGCCACTACGACCTGCTCGACACCTTCCGCAAAGCGCCATTCACCAAAGCGATCGGCCTCGGCGTGGTGGATGTTCATAGTCACGTGCTGGAGAGCGTGGACGAGGTGGCCGATGGCATCCGCCGCACCCTCGAAGTCATCCCGGCGGAGCGCATCTTCGTAGACCCCGACTGCGGCCTCAAGACCCGCACCGTCGAGGAGGCCAAGGACAAGATGCGCGTGGTGGTTAAGGCGGCCAATCGGGTCAAGAAGGAACTGCAATTATGCCCCAGAATATCATCCTCTACACACGGCGCGATTCGCCGCGCTCGGACGAGGCGCGCCAGCGCTACAGCAAGAAGAACGTCATCTTCGAGGAGCGGGCAATGGAGAAGAACCCGCGTTGGGCGGAGCAAGCCTTCAACCTCTCCGGCCAGCCCGGTTTCCCGGTCATCATCGAGGATGGCCGCGTGCTGATTGGCGTGGATGGGCAGAGCGATTAGGTAGATTGCCCAATCAGTGCAGGCTTTTACTGACAAAGCAAGGCAAGGGCAACCGCCACGCCTGCCTCCAGCGTGCCAATAGATACGCACCCGTCAGCCGACTGAAGCTCAGTCGGCTGGTCGTTTACCTGCGCTGCGCGGATGGCCGTAACGTTAGCGAGGCGGAGGGTGAGTTGACCGCTGCGGCGCGGAGTGATGGTGAGATGCAAGGTGCTGCTATCGTCGTCGTAATTTGCGGCGATAACATCGGCATCAAGCGGGCCACAAACTTCGCCATCGAGCAGCACAGCATCAAGCGACGGTTCGCTAAAGCGGTCAGGCCGATAGGGGGCAAGCACGATTGCCGACCAGCCCGCGCCCGGCACGGCATCCACGCTGCCAAGCGCGAACAGCGCGGTGACATAGAGGGTGCGGGCGGCTTCCCAGCAGGCGAGTTGCCCGTCACGTTCACCGAGGCCGAGGCGGGCGACGGCGTAGTTGTGGATGGCCTCCGCAGTGGCGGGGTCGCCCAGTTCGCGGGCGGCGACGTAGCCAAAGGCGGTGTTGAGTGGGCGGTCGCTCAACTCCATCCGCTCGGTCATCGGCCCACTGGGAACGTATGCCAGGTTCGGCTTGAGCCGCTTGACCTCGCGGCGGTAGCGGGGGTACAGGTCGCTCGCCAGCTCACGGGCGAATGGTGCGAGCAGGCCGATGCCCCAACCGTCGGTGAAGTTGAAGCTGACTGGCAGGGCATGCTTCATCTCGCTCATGTAGACGACGTTGAACAGGCCGTGCTTGAGGGTGGGGAACATTCCGGCCAGCATATGTTGCTTCAGCCAGGCCACCCACTCGCCATTGACCGCTGCATAATTAGTGTCGTATAGTTGATCGTGGAGCAGGTTGCTGCTCATCGAATGATTGTTGCAACTTAGGTAGACGCAGCCCGGCTCGCAGGATACGCCGTGGCACTGATTATCGGCCATTTGCTGGTGGATGATGGTGGCAACATCGTGGTGGGTGTGGCTGAAGTGATGGCCGCCGCCTTCCAGCACGAAGCCCTGCTCGGCATAGCGGCGGTCGTCGGTCAGTTTGGCGTAGAGGCCCAGCATGGTGCTGAGGTGGCCAGCATACTGCACGTTGCCCCAGGCGAGTGGGTCGGGGCTATATCCGCCTTCGGTTGGCTCGTGTGGCACGCCGGGGGTGCGCTCCCAGTAGCGCCAGGTAGCGTAGTCAATCATCCGTTCGATGGCGGTACGGAGCGCATCGGCGTAGGGGCGGCGGTAGGCAGGGGTGATGGTGGCGAGTGCGGCCATTGCGTAGCTAGCGAAGGCAATCTGATAGCGCATCGCAAAGTTGGCGTTCTGCGAGCGCGGCGTGTAGAAGCCGCTCCAATCCTCCAGCGGGCGGGTCAGCACGCTGTGCAGGTAGCGCAGATAGCCTGCCTGGGCAGTGCTGAGGTTTGAGGTTTGAGGTTTGAGTGACATGGTCGTGGCGGACATGGCTGAACCTCCTTACCGTAGGGGCGGGTGGTGGCTCGCCCATAAGCATCAAGCTAAGACGAAAGCCTGGGATAAGTGAGGGGTCTGGGGTCTGCCCCCAGCTGATGTAATACCAATTAGCCGAGGTGACGCCGTATTTCTGTAGGGGCGAACCGTTGTTCGCCCTGGCCCAATTTACCGCATCACCTAACCCTCTTGGTATCAGTTTCAGTTTCACGCCACCTATTACCTCACTAACTAAGTATTGACACATGGATAGAGACGACGCAACTTAGTACGAGCATCATCAGCGGTGAACTGCCACTTCACCCCTGCGCCTGCTTCGTTGCGCTGCTTGGCCCAGGCACACACTTCTGCTTGCAAGTGTGCCGCATTGCCGATGCGCCGGGCCAAACATTGCCTGCTCAAGGCGCTCAACTCTATTTCCGCGATGTTCAGCCAACTGCCATGCTCTGGCGTGTAGTGAAACTCCAGCTTCTCCATTATCCGCCGTGCCTCTGCTGGTGGGTAGTTCTCATACAATGCCCCCGCATGGTGGGTCTTCAAGTTGTCGCACACCACAATGATGCGCTTGGCCCCAGGAAAATCCTCATCTACTAGCTGGCGCAGTTGGGCGGCAAAGTCTGCTTTGGTGTGCTGTGCGGTAACACTAACCCGTCGCCAGTTCAGCAACGGCGCAGTGAGCATGAACAGGTTAGCTATACCATTGCGCGCATAGCTATAGTCCTGCCGCGCCACCTGCCCAGGCAGCGTTGGCACGCTCTGGTACAAATCAGCGTGCAAACTCTTGCTGGTTTCATCGAGGCACACCAGCGGGTACTCTGGGTCAAGCGGCCTTTGGTAGAGGCTGAGTATGTCCTCCATCTTAGCGACGAAGCGGGCATCGGCCTTGGGGATGCACCACTGCTTGACCCGCCAGGGCTTCAGTTCGTTTTTTTTAGCCAGTGCATGATGGTGACATCGCTGACCTGCTCAAGATAGCCGAGTTCAACCAGGCGGTCAGCAAGCAGTTGCAGGGTCCAATGGCTACGCCCATCAGGTGGCTGCGAACAGGCCAGTAGGGTAAGTTGTGCCTCAATCTCACCGTTGAGCAGGCTGGGCCGACCAGGACGGGGCTGGTCGTAAAGGGCAGCGTGCAAGCCTTTAAGCACATAGCGTTGACGGGTGCGTAGCACGGTGGGGCGACTGACTTGCAGCGCCTGGACAATCTGTAGGTCAGCATAATGTTCATTGCTGAGCAGCAGGATACGTGCGCGATTGAGTACCCTAGCGGGGGCGCTACCTTTGTGGGTAAGGGCGATAAGCTGCTGCTGTTCAGCTTCGCTAAGGTGAACCGCATATATTTTATTCATGTGCTAAGTCTAACAAACCCTATCTCATATGTCAAAATTAAGTTAGTGAGGTA
>QHBQ01000297.1 GCA_003243865.1 Candidatus Chloroheliales bacterium
CACATGGCATTATAGCATAAACGAAACGTAAATACAATATTTTTAGCCATCAGTTTCCAAAACTGGGTGTGGTATAATCCAGTGCCAATACTGAACTTAAGAGGTGATTGTAACCTGAACGGTATCCTCAATCTAAATAAGCCGAAGGGCATCACCGCGCACGACGCGGTGGCGAAGGTGCGTAGGCTGGCGGGAACCAAGCGGGTCGGTCATGCTGGCACGCTCGACCCAGCGGCGACTGGTGTGCTGCCCATCTGCATCGGCGCGGCCACCCGCGTCGTCGAGTATCTCAGCGATGCGGACAAGGCCTATCGCGCCAGCATCGCGCTCGGCCTCGCCACCCCCAGCTACGACCTGGAAACGCCGCCCAGCGTGATTGTCGAGAACGGCGAACTCGCCCGCCGGTCTGCTCTCACCATCACCGAACTGGAAGTGCTGTTGCAAACGTTTGTCGGCCCGCAGATGCAGACCCCGCCGATGTACTCCGCGCTGCACGTGGGCGGCCAGCGCCTCTACGAACTGGCCCGCGCCGGTAAAGAGGTGGAACGCGCCGCCCGCTCCATCACCATCTATAGCCTCAAGCTGCTTTCATTCGCGCCGCTGATGATTGGCGACACCGCCTACCCGACCCTGGAAGTGGACATCGAGTGCAGCAAGGGGACATACATCCGCAGCCTGGCGGTGGACATCGGCGCGCGATTGAGAGCGCCCGCGGTGCTGGCTGCGCTGACCCGCACCCGTAGCGGCCCGTTCCGCCTCGAAGATGCTCACACCCTCGAGGCGCTGGCCGAAGCGGCGCAGGAGGGCCAGCTCGCCGACCTGCTCTATCCCACCGATTATGCGCTCACCGACCTCCCCCGTGTCGAACTCAGCCTCGACGATGAGCGCCGCATCCGCATGGGCCAGACTATCCCTGCCGACAGCGCAGCCGCCGAAGGCACGCTCGCCCGCGCCTATTCGACAGATGGGCTGTTTGTTGCTATACTACGTCTGCAAGCGCAACGCTGGCAACCAGACAAGGTATTCAATCCAGATTTAGCCCCCTCCCCCATTTCGGGGGAGGGTTGAGGTGGGGGTCTTTCTTGGAAATCTACACCGACCTAGCTCAGTTGCAGGGGCAGGAGGTCGCCCTCACCATCGGCACATTCGATGGTGTGCATCGTGGTCATCAGCAGCTAATCGGCCAGGCGGTGGCAAGCGCGCGGCAGCATGGCTGGCGCAGCGCAGTGCTGACCTTCACTCCGCACCCCCGCTTCGTGCTGCGGCCCGACAGCCCGCCGACGCTGCTCTGCACCGATGAGGAGAAGCAGCAGCTTATCGCCCGCCCCGGCGTAGACCTTCTCATCGTGCTGCCCTTTACTCCCGAACTTGCCGCTCACTCCACCCGCGAGTTCGCCCAGATGCTTACCCGCCACCTGACCTTGCGCGAGTTGTGGGAGGGCGCCGATTTTACTATGGGCCACGACCTGCTGCCGATTGACTATATCGCCCAACTGGGGGCAGAGATGGGCTTTGCCGTGCGTGTGATCAGCAAGTATGAGGTGGACGGCATGGCGGTGAGCAGCAGCGCGATTCGTCAGGCCATCGAGGTGGGGCGAATGCAGACCGCTGCCACGCTGCTGGGCCGCTACTACAGTATTCGCGGCACGGTGGTGCATGGCGCGCAGAGGGGGCGACAACTTGGCTACCCCACCGCCAACCTCGACCTACCCGCCAACCTCGCTCTCCCTGGCAACGGCATCTATGCCAGCTTCGCCTATTTGTATGGCTCTCCCCTCCCTGTGGCCGAGGTGGGGGCTGGCACGCCTCTACTTTCGGCTACCAACGTCGGCTATCGCCCGATGTTCGCCGATGGCAGTCGCAACGTCGAAACCTACATCTTCGACTTCGACGCGGACATCTACGACCGCGACCTGCGGGTTGCCTTCGTTGCTCATCAGCGCGGTGAGGAGAAGTTTGCCAGCTTGGAGGCGCTGATTACCCAGATGGGCGAGGATTGCCGCACCGCCCGCGCTACCCTGGAACAGGCGCTGGGCCAGGATGCGGATATACTGCGGCAGACGTTCATCTAACCCAAGAAGTACACCCAGAACAGCATTGAAGCGATGTTCATAGATTGGTTAATGCAATGGACTATAATGAGGCGCTCCGCTACCTTTACAGCTTCGCCAACTACGAGCGGGTGATGCCCAAGGTCTACAGCCCGACCAGCTTCAGTCTGGAAAAGGCCGAGGCGCTGATGGCCCTGCTCGACCACCCTGAGCGGCAGTTCCGCAGCGTCCATGTGGCGGGAACGAAGGGTAAGGGCAGCACCGCACGCATGATCCAGGGCATCCTCGTCGCCGCCGGTCAGCGGGTTGGCCTCTACACCCAGCCGCATCTGCATACCCACCGTGAGCGCATCCGCATCAATGACCAGCTTATTTCCCCCGCCGAATTGGCTGGCATCGTCAACGACTTCCCCGATCTGGTGGCGCGCTACACTGCCGCCTACCCCCACCTGCCACCGC
>QHBQ01000389.1 GCA_003243865.1 Candidatus Chloroheliales bacterium
CTACTCGAAAGCATCGTGCGGGCCGAGGGCCAACTGCGCCGCCTGCTTGAGCGGCTCATCCGCGACCGCGCCCTGCTCACCCGCCTGGTGGGGGTTGGGCTGCTCACCCGTGAGGATGCGGTCAACTTCGGCGCGGTCGGCCCGTTCGCCCGCGCCAGCGAGGTTGCGCTCGACACCCGCCACAGCGCGCCCTACGCCAGCTATGCTCCCACCGACGGCGATGCGGAGTTTCGGGTCGCGCCGGTAACCCAGAGTGGTGGCGATGTCTTTGCCCGCCTGGTGGTCATGTTGCTGGAAGCAATCGGCGGGCTGCTGCTGGCGCGGCAAGCTACCCAGGAACTGTCTGGGAGCGAGGCTGGCTTCACCCTGCCGCCCAATCAGCCACTGCGCTTGGCTGCAAGCGATGTGATCAGCCGCGTCGAAGCGCCGGGCGGCGAGTTGCTCTGCTACCTGCGTCTCGACGATGGTGGCAAGGTTGCCAGCCTGCGCTGGCGCACCCCCGCCCAGGCGAATATGCCACTCGTGCCTCAGCTATTGACCGGCCAGGAGCTTGCCGACGTGCCACTGATTATGCTCTCCGCGTACCTGTAGGGGGATTGAAGATTGTAGATTGGCGGACGAACTGATGGCTTATAGCATGATTGTCTATGACAGCAGGGTTAATCAGGAGGCGGGCGAGTTCGGGCTGCCGCGTGATCTGGTAGTTGATACCCTGCTGCGGATTGGTGCGGTGGCGCGAGGCCGCGGCTGGTACTACCTGACACGGCGGCAGGGCTTCATCAAGGTCGAGCTGCCGGAAGGCGAGATACGCTACCTGACGCTGGAATGTCCGAACGTAACCCGCGCCAGCTTCACGCTGGCCGCCGAGGCGCTGATTACGCTGGCGATGCTGATACCCCACCTTGAACTGGCGTCACCGGCCAGCGGCAAGACCATCAGCCTGGAGCAGAGTAGCGCTGCGGAGGTCGTGGGCTTCTTGATGAGCGATTGGCGCGGCGGGTTGTCCTGCACTATCTCGGTGCTGCGCCGCGAGTGAGTTTGGTATCTTGAACAGTTGCAGGGATGTTTCAGGAATGAAGTGATAATGCCTACCTTGCCCCTCTATTCACCACTATTGATACTGCTTGTCACCGCGCTGGCCTGCTGGGGCGGGATACTGGTGCCGCTGCTGCGCCGCTGGGTGGGCTGGGCGGCGACGCTGGGGGTAGCGGTGGCGCTGCTTGGCTACGTGGCGAGTGATGGGGTTGGGGTGGCGGCGCATTGGTTTGCCGCGCCCAATGGCGATGTGGCGCTGAAGCTGATGTCCGACAGTCTGAACCAGCCATTCGCGCTGGCTACGCTCATCCTCGGCGGGCTGGCGCTGCTGGGCAGCATCGGCGGCGAAGCCCACGGCGCGGGGTTTTACCCTTTTGCCCTGCTGCTGCTGACCGGCCTGCTCGGCCTCTACCTTGCCGCCGACCTGCTGCTGGCGGTACTGGGCTGGGGCGTGGCGGCCAGCGCGAGTTGGCTGCTAGTGGCTAATAGTGGGGCGCGGGCTGAGGCGCAGGGGAGGGCAGCAGGCGCGACCCTGGCCGGGCTGCTGCTGCTCGGTGGGGTTGCCTACCTGGGGCGACTGAACGGTGGGCAGCTCGATTATGCCGCGCTGGTACCTGCCACGCTGGTTGCCACCGTGCCGCTGGCCCTACTGCTGGCTGGCACCCTGGTCGGTGCGGCGCAGTATCCGCTGCTGTGGGTGGCGGGCGGTGAGGCGCGGCCCCATTGGGCCAGCCGCGCGCTCGTCTTCGGCCTCGGCCTCGGCCTGCCAGAGGTCTACCTTGCGCTGCGGGTGCAGCAGATTGCTGCACGCAGCCTCAGCCTGCCCGACTGGTGGTTCACCACCCTGGCGATCGTCGGCGGACTGACCGCGCTGCTGGGCGGCTGCTTCGCATTGCGCAGCGCGACTGCTGGTGATGCCTTCAGCGCGCTGGCGGTAGCGGGCAGCGGGCTGGCGTTCTGGGCGATCAGCCTGAACACACCTGGCGCAACCGCCGCCGCACTCTTGCTGGCAATCGGGCTGGCCGCCGGGCGGGTGACACTGGCGGTCGGGCTGGCCGCTGGGCAGCGCGTAACCGCCATTGTGGGCGGGCTGACGCTGGCCCTGCTGCCACCGTTCGGTGGCTTCATCGGCCTCTGGCTGCTGTTCAATGCCTCGTTGCTGGCGGGCAACCGCCTGGGGCTGTTCCTTATCGCTGGCTTTGTGCTGCTCACCCTACCCGCTGCTGCCGCACTGGTCGCCGAGGCGAGGGGGATGGCCGTGCTGCCAACCGAAGGCGAACCGCTCCAGCCGCCCGCCCGCCGCCTGCCCGCAATCGCAGCTCCGGTCGCGCTGCTGGGGCTGGCGGCGTTCAGCTTGGGGCTGAGTCTGGACGCGTCGCTGCTTGAGTGGATGGTTCAGCCACCACTCGCGCCGCTGGCCGCCCTAGCGGCGCAGTCGCAAGCCAGCTTCAACCTGGCCACGATGGGCGGGCAGTGGCCCACGCTGGCAGTGGCGCTGGCACTGGGGGTCGGCTTGCTACTCTGGCTGGCGCTCGCCATCCGCGCCCGCGCCGTGCCTGCGCCGCCGATTGAAGCTGAGGGGATGAGCGCACTTGACGTGCTGGCGCCATTCGACCTCTACCTGCGCCCGCTACGCTGGCTTGAGCCACGCACCTGGGCGGGCTGGCTGGGGCAGGCGGGCAGCTTCGTCGAGGGTGGTCTGGCCCACCTGGATCAAGTGTTGGAAGGGCGCTACTATATCCTGGTCTCCGCCCTGTTGTTGCTGGTTGCCCTGCTGGTGATTAGCCGCTAGCCGAAGGTAG
>QHBQ01000195.1 GCA_003243865.1 Candidatus Chloroheliales bacterium
GGCGGTAGCTGACCCCACCAGCCAGCAGCTATGGGCCGGGGCCGCCGCCTACGCCGCCCAGCAGCGCGACGCGGGCCGCCTCTGGGGGTCAGCTACCGCCAGCGGGTGGTTCCAGAACGAGGTCACGCCGCGCTGGGCGATGTCGGCGTCTACCACCTGCTTGGCCTGGTTCAGCCCCTTGACTGTCAGGCCCTGGCCTTCACCAGCGATGGTGTTGGCGGTCTCTTCAGCGCTGGCGGAGCCGAGCAGGAAATCGGGGACGACTAGCATCCCGCCACTTTTGGGCGCAACGCTGAAGCTGAAGGGGAAGTGCAGGTCCTTCTCGTAGAGGCGAGTGACGGCAACAATGCCGTGCTTGCGCATCACATCATAGAAGGGCTGATCCACGCTGTTGCTGCTGCGCCAGGGGAAGGCGAAGGTGGTAGCATCGGTGATGCCCTTGGCAGCGGCGGCAGCCTGCCAGCGGCTCAGGTCGGCGTCAAGCTGGTCGGGGGTGGCGCCGCGCACGTAGAGGTGGCCGAAGGTGTGGGTGGCAATCTCGTGTCCGGCGGCGCGCAGGCGGTCGGCCTGGTCGCCGAAGTACCACGCCGGGTTGGCAGTGTCGGTGCCGTGCGGATCGTCGCTATACCATGTATGCGTCAGCCAGTAGTCGCTGGCCCAGCCGTTCTTGGGGCTGGCCCATTTGTAGAGTTGGTCGAGCGGGTTCGTTCCGCTGCTGCCGTCGAGCAGGTTGTAGCCGGTGGCGTAGAAGGTGGCGTGGATGTTGGTGTCGGCGAAAATCTTGATCAGGTTGTCGGTGCCGGTGCGCATCGCCATGCCCTGGGCCACAGCAAACGGCACATCGTGCTGGGTCATGCCCCGCGAGTGGATCGGGCCACCCATCGCGCTCTCCCAGTCGAAGCTGAAGCCCAGCGCGGCGTCGCGACCGTCCGGCCACTGCTCGACATGCAGGCTATCGGCGGCCAGGCGCAGGCCGCTGATGCTGGCGTTGCCGCCCGCCTGCTTCAACACGATGCGCAGGTTGGCAACCTTGACATCGTTGGGCGCGGTGCAGGCGCCGTAGACTAGCTGGCCGCTGGCGCTCAGGTTGTGGCTGCCAACCACATCCTCACGGATGCCGCCGCCGTCACCGGGCTTCAACCCCTGCTCAATATGGCCCTCATCCTCCCAGGTGCAGGCCGAGGTGATGCTACCGGTGCCGGTTACAGTGTAGGTGAAGTGGAATGCCTCGCCGGGGTGGGCGAGGGTGGGCGGGCTGATGTACTGTTTGGTGTCGCTGATGGTAAGGCTGGAGCTGCTGGGGAGGTAGGGGTTGAGCGTCACTGGCCCAGGGAGCAGGTTGTAGCCGCCCAGCAGCAGCCGCTGCTCACGGTCTGGCATATTCGGGTCCTTGCTGGGGTCGGGGGCAGGGCTGGAGGTAAGCATCGCAAAGGCGACGCTAAGGCCAACGATGAGCAGCACGGCGATGGGCAGCGCCACCTTCAGGCTGAGAGTGCCTTTGCGCAGGCGGCGGATGCTGAAGATGACGACGGCAAGGCCGACGATGAAGATGCCGACAGCGAACAGATTGATGGCGAGGCCACTCACGCCCCCACCTCCTCTAGCCGCGCGGGGTAGCGGAACCAGATTGCGTAGCCGACCATCGTGTTACTGATGTTCAGCAGCAGGATCAGGGTGGAGACCGCTACGCCATACACGGTGGCGTTGATGCCAGGGAAGAGGATACCGAACAGGGCAATCAGTAGCAAATCGCGGGTGCCAACCCCGCCCACTGAGATGGGTATGAGCGCGGCAGCGGTAGTCAGCGCGTTAATGCCGATAATCTCCAGCGGGCCGACGTTGAGGCCAACCGCGAAGCACATCAGCCAGACACGGCTGATCGAGACCGCAAAGCTGGCGACAGTTAGCAGGCAGGCGATGGCAAAGGCGCGACGGTGGTGCAATACCTCGGTAGCGGGAGCAGCTTCATCCGCCGCCTTGCCCTTGTTGATCCTGCTCATCACCATTCGCCACAGCCGCTGGCGCACGGGGCGGATGCCCAGCGCGACGAGGGCGATAGCCGAGCCAGCAATCAGGGCGATAACGACGGGTAGGTCGCCGCTCATGCTCTGCCAGAAGACGATCACCCCTTCGAGGGTAAGCAGGCCGAGCATCACCACGTCGAACAGGCGGTCAACCACGGTGGAGAGCAGCGCGGCGCTGAGGGGATAGCCCATCGCTTTGAGATACCAGGCCTTGATCACGTCGCCCGCCTGGCCGGGGGTGAACTGGCCCGCGCCGAGGCCGATCGCGTAGATGCGCCACGCCTGCCCGATGCTCAAGTTGATGCCGTAGGTCTGCAAGATCGCCCGCCATCGCCCCGACTTGACCGCGACGAAAGGAACAATCAAGAGTATCGAGAAGATGATCAGCCGCCAGTCGGCGTTTCCCAATATCGAGAGCAGCCTGCCGAAATCGAGCTTGTTGCTGACCACTGCGTAGATGAGGATAAGGAAGAAAACGACGGTGCCGCCGATGCGCAAGGCCCAGGTGAGGCCGGAGGCGGGCTTTCTGCTATCGTCCATCATCACAATCTCCGCTCCAGGCGCAGGGTGGCGATCTGCTCGCTGACCAGGCCGATGAGGAAGACGATGACTGCCACGCTGATGAGCAGCACCGCGCCGTTGGGGATGTGCAGACGGTTGAAGATGATGTTGAAGCCAGCGTAGAGCGCACCGATAACAAAGAAGAGTAGGCTGACCGGGCCGAATACCTTCATCGGGGTGAACAGCATACTGATGCGGGTGATGATCAGGAGGAAGCGCCAGCCGTCGCGGAACCAGCGCACCTGGCTCTTGCCCCGCTGCTTGCGCGAACGGAACGGCACGAAGCTGACGCTATAACCCGCCTTGATGAAGGCGACGGTGGCAGTGCTGGTGTGCGAGTAGCCATTGGGCAGCAGGTTGACGAACTCCATCAGCCGCGCGCGGCGCACCGCACGGAAGCCGCTGGTCAGGTCGGGGATGGGTCGGTCTACCATGTAGCTGCTGAAGGCATTGAAGATAGCGTTGCCGATGTCGCGAACCAGCCGCGTTTCGCTGCCCTTCACCCGCGCGCCCACCACCAGGTCGTACTGGGGGATTTTCTCCAGCAGGCTATCAATATCGTCGGCGCTGTGCTGGCCGTCGGCATCGAGCATCAGGATGACATCGCCATGCGCGGCGCGCACCCCGGCCTTGACCGCCGCGCCGTTGCCCTTGTTGTAGGGCTGGCGCAGCACCTTCGCGCCCGCTGCCAGCGCCACCCGCGCGGTGTCGTCGCTGCTGCCGTCGTCCACCACGATGATCTCGGCAGCGGGCTTCAGTTGGCGCAGACGGCTGACTACCTCGCCGACCGACTCCTCCTCATTGTAGGCGGGGATGACCACCGACAGGCTATAATCGGAGGGCAGCTGATCGAGCAGCACCTCCTCGCCGGACACGCTTGAGGGAGGCGGCGATACCTGGGTCACTGCTTTGTCCCTTGCGTACTGCTATCGCCCAGGAACACCATCGCCACTCCGCCGATGATCACTAGCACGCCCAGCACCTTCAACCAGCTGACCTGCTCGTGGAAATAGAAGTAAGATGCAGCCACGATGAACAGGTAGTTGAGACTGAGCAGCGGGTAGGCAAGGCTGAGATTCCAGTCGGCGATAACCGCCAGCCAGAAGATAGAACCGCCGAAAATCAGTACGAAGCCCATGATGACGAAAACGTTGGTAAACACGTTCCAGCCAGTCTGGAGTATCGGCCCCGGCGACAATTGGAACTTGTCCAGCCCACCACTGTCGTGCAGATCCTTAATACCCTTCTTGAGCAGCAGTTCGCCGAAGAAACTCATGGTGATGGCGATGATGAGCAAAGCGAATGTCCGCATAATCCTCCTTGAACCCTCACCCTCGCCCTCTCCCCCGGCGGGGAGAGGGGATTGTTATGAACCCTCACCCTAACCCTCTCCCCACCGGGAGAGGGGATTATTACTTCTCCAACACGAAAACCTGATAATCGCACACGCCGCTGATGATCTTGTACTCCTTGCAAACCTGGAAGATGCCGTGGAAGAGGCGGCGATACTGGTCGGCAGTGCGGATGTAGGCGCCTTGGTCGAGCAGGTGGATGAGCGCGCCGAGCAGGTTGAGCTTGTAGCCAACCGCAGTATCCTCCATGATCAGCACCCGCCCACCGGGGCGCAGCACGCGGCGCATTTCGCAGAGAACGGAGCGGGCTACCTCGTCAGTCATGTGGTGGATCACGCCGGTAACTAGCACGTTGTCGAAGGTGGCGTTGGCGAAGCTCATGTTAGTGGCGTCCATAGTGGCGAACTGGGCATTGCTGCCCGCGTGCCGCTGGCGGGCGTAGTTGATGAAGCTATCGAGGATGTCCACGCCGTGATATTCGTAACCNGCCAGCACNAACAGNTCGGTCAGTTCGCCGGTGCCGCAGCCGACATCGAGCAGGCGGGGCCGCACNCGGGGGCGNTGGCGNAACAGTTCGCGGCGAATGGTCGCCTTCTCGCCCTTGAAGTTGTCCTCCAGTAGGCGGCGAAACAGGTTCCACATCTCCGGATTGGCCGCAGTGCGGCGCACCAGAGTGCGGATGAATGATGGAATCGGCAAATCTGCTCCTCTGGACACACTGGTGATGCGCCCTAACAGTAACGGATGAGGCCGTTGTTGGTTGCAGCCTCCAACTCCCCTCCCAATGGGAGGGGCTGGGGGTGGGTGCGAATCGCGCTACATGGACCCACCCCCTACCCCTCCCGGTGGGAGGGGAAACTGCGCCCGCCCTCCTCGCGGTCAAGATACCACCACCAGCGGGCTTCGTCAAGCGGCATCAGCCCCTGATAGTGCTGCAAGGTGGCATCGAAGCGGCGGTCATAGCCCTGCTTCAGCCGCGCGTCCCACTTCGCCAGCAGTGCCTCCTCGGCGGCAACATCTAGCTCTAGCTCATGCTGGTAGGCAAGCATGAAGTGCAGCGCGTCGCGGCTGTGTAGCAGGTCGGCAAACTCGCGGTTGCGCAGGTGTTCGATTTGCAAGACCAGCAGCGCATAGTGGCGCAGCTCGCCCAGCAACAGGTGGGTGAGGCAAGCTTCGCTGCTGGCGGCAGGCATCAGCTTCAGCGTGCCGCGCACCCGTTCGACATAGTTCCGCGCGACGGTGAGGCGGTCGCCCTCCAACTGTGGCAGATAGCTATCAAGCTCGTAGGCGTGACGGATGCACTCGGTGGCGGCGCAGGGCCGCGCCGCGCTGCCCAGCCGTTCGCGGATCTCTTCGATTAGGATTTG
>QHBQ01000002.1 GCA_003243865.1 Candidatus Chloroheliales bacterium
TTCTTTTGCCGTTAGCCCAGGCGATTGCCGCAGCTGATGCAGAAGCACTTGTTGGGCGCGTTCATCGTGCCGCAGCGGGGAAGCGTATGTTTGAGTATGCGAATCTGATTGAGTCGCTCTGGATCTTGTAGTCACATTAAGTGGCAGACTTCTCATTATGCCTTGGCGAGTGTGATCTCATTGTTGAGGCGCTGGCGGATCATTTGTTCGCGGGCGACAACGAATTCGTCGAAGCGGTCGAAGGCATAAAGGGATGGATCTGCTGGAATGAGATGCTTGGCCTGGAAGCTAGAGTGGCGGGTGGCGATCCAGTCCTCGAAAGGCTTATCCTGCTTTACGACGTTTTCAGGGCCTGTGAGGAGTTGCAGATTGCCGATATGGTCGCTGAGTTGTATGAAGCGTTGTTGCTTGTCTTCGGCGATGTTCAGCCGGGTCATCTGAGTGATGTTGAAGAGAGAGCGCGGAAAGATGTGATCTTCGTGGTAGGGGATGAGGCCCCAGTTCTTCTCGTCGTAGAGGAGGGTAAGTGCAAGGAAGCTTTCCTGTTCGCCATAGGTAATATCGAGGAAGCGTTCTATAGCTTCGTCGTCGAAGGTTGGTCGGCGACCGATGCGGCGGAGTTCGGTATTTATGCTTTCGACGGGAAAGTTGGTGTCATCGTGCGGTTGTTCGCGAATGGCTTGGCGCATCCCAGCGAGGGCGGTGTCGTTAAGACCCTGGAAGACACGGTTGAGGAGTATGGCAAGTAGCCACCGACGGATGCGTTCTGCGTTGGCAACGTCGGTTGGAGTGGTACCCAGGAGTGTGAGCCTGGGGTGTTTGGAGAAGTAGTAGATTATGGGAATGAGGGCGTTAGCTGTGGAGAAGGTATCACGGTCAAGGCCAAAGGTGTTGATGAGCTTTACAGCGCGTTCAATTGAAGACCTAATGAGAGGCCAGAGCTTGTAAATCTTTTCAAGGTTCTGGTTGGTGAAGTTTTCGACGCGGTATTGTACAGGGAGATCGGTGAGGACGAGGCAGTTCTTCATGACGAAGTCTTTGTCGAAGTTGTTCTTGCGGGTAAGTTCGCTGTTGAGGTGGTCAACAAAGTCGTAGATTTCCTCGCGGGCGTTGACCGCACCCCACTTGGCGGTGACCATGGAGAGGAGGAGATCGGACTTGCTGAGTTTGGTACCGCCCTGGTTGGCGCGAACGAAGATGGTGAGGACGCGGTCATAATCCTGCTCTTTCTCGGTGTAGTAGGCAATAACGTCATCTTTCCAGACGGAGCGGTAGAGGCGTCCCAAGTTCCGCACGAAGGTCTTTCTTTGATCGAGTGTGATGCTACCATTGAGGTTGTTTTCTTCCGTCTCGCGGAGTTCCTCGAAGTTCTCCTCCGTTATGCAGTCGAGGATACGACCAACCTTGATCCAGTGGTAGTCTTTGCTGTTTGCCGGAGGGTTCTCGAAGAAGCGGAAGCCATAGCGGATGCTCTCTTCGGTATCATCATCGTCAGCGCCTGGGTTTTGGAGAAGGTCGAGGTAGAGGCTTTGGTGTATCCAGGCGGCGGGGTTGTTCCACCAGAGCTTAGGACGCTTGGTGGTGTAGGTACCTTTGAGACCGATAAGGAGGGAAGTGAGGCGCTGTTGACCGTCGAGGATTAGGGTACAGTTCTGGACACCATCCGTAGAAGCCAGTTGGTTGTGCATATTTGTCTTAAAGTCTTGGATGAAGTAGTACAGTTCCCACTTATCGCGGTTCTCGGGCTCAAGTTCCCAAAATAGGAAAGAGCCGATGGGATAGCCGCGCATGATGGAGTCGAAGAGCTTGATAACCTGATCTGGCTGCCAGACGAACTCGCGCTGAATAGCAGGTAGGAAGTACTGGCGATTGATACGGGAGATAGTGTTGGCTATGGTATCTGATAGGTAACGCATCTAATTACACTCCTTCGTTGAAATAGCTAAATGCCATAGAAGGCAGTTTCAATGTGCTGGCTTTCCCCTCTAGTGAATCAATAGCGCTAGTTTGAGGTGCTAGCTCACCAGGGCGCGATAAATCCACGCCCCTACGCCACTGGCCACCGCCTTTTGAGCGTAGCCCTGCAACTAGCACCATTGATTAGTTAAGCCAGACGGTTGCCGCAGTTAGTGCAGAAGCGCTTGTTGGGCGCGTTCATCGTGCCGCAGCGGGGGCAGCGCACTTGGGCGACGATTGGCGGCTGTACTGGCCCGACCGCTGGCTGGGCAAGGCCAGCGAGGCGGTTGCCGCAGTTGGTGCAGAACTTACGGTCGGCGCGGTTGAGCGTGCCGCAGCGGGGGCAGGCCTGCTGGCCGAACGGCGCTTGCGCTGGAGGCGTTTGCGAGAGGGGGTTGCGCAGGTTCGCGCCACAGTTGAAGCATAGCTCGCGGTCCACCCCGTTCAGCATATGGCAGCGCCAGCAGGCAATCTGTGATGGCGCAGGCGGCTGGTAGGTCGGCATGTAGGTCGGTTGCGGGTTGTTCTGGGGCGGGTTGAACTGCTGGGTCGGCGGTGGGGTGAACGCTGGCGGGCTGGGTGCGGTTGGCTGCGGTAGGTCGGATTGCGCTGGCCCGGCTGACGCGGCGGGCTGCTCCTGCGCTGGCATCTGGCTGGGCTGTTCCGGGGTGACGGTGGTGGAACGCTGCACCTGGACGGGTAGCTGCTCGTGGATCGGAATCGAGGGGTGGGGCAGGCCGCTGGCGACGCCCAGGTTTATACTATCGCGTAGCGCCTTCAGGTCGTCCACATAAGCAGTGGGGCTAAACTGATGGCCGCATTGATAGCTGAGGTAGGACAGCTTGCTCTCATTACCTTCGTTCAAGATAAAGGTTTGGTCGGCGTTACACTTGGGGCAGTTGTAGTAGATGAGCAAAGGGTGCAGATTTAGCGCCGGGCTATACTCCTGGTCGGCGGCGTTGATGTACAGTTGTTCGGGAATGGCCTCATCGTTAGCCATGAGGTAGGGGTCACGCACCGAAGAGGGATAGTTGCCGGTCAGGTCGGTAACGAAGTGTTCGTACTGACGAGTACGGCCCCCTGCTCGCTGCACGGAGTTCACCCAAACGAGCCGGTAGCGGGTAAGGAAAGCCATGTGGTCGAGCAACTCTTCCATTGCCGGGCTAAGGACATTTACCACCTTCTCGCGGTCGTAGGCGCTGAGTTTCGCGCCATGCGCAGTGCCGTTACGATATTGCAGTAGCAGTTCGAGAAAGTCGCGGAGGGTAACGGTTTGCACCTGCTTGTCATCGCCGCGATTCATCTGCGAGAAAACCATTTTCTTTAGCTCGTTGTAGCCTTTCAGCACCGCTGTACCATCGCGGTACTTCTCGTTGAGGCAGGTGGATAGCTCGCTTATCACCAACTGTTTCCTCTGCTTGCCATAAAAGTTGATAATGTCGCGCATCCAGCCCACCCAGTTGCCCAGGCTGGGCCGCTCCAGCGCCTGCAAGCTCTCGGTGATGGTGTGGTCGCCACCGCCCTCGCTGGCGTACTGGCTCAT
>QHBQ01000475.1 GCA_003243865.1 Candidatus Chloroheliales bacterium
GATACGATCTTGGTGCCGCCCACGTCCACGCCAATTGCATAACGTCCCGCCATCTGCGCTGCCCTCCCTCTAAAGTTTGCTCGTGCTGATTATAGAGCAGGGGGCGGGCCAGCGCAAGCTACTCATACCGCAGCGCGTCAATCGGGTTGAGCCGCGAGGCGCGCTGCGCGGGGTAGATGCCGAAGAAGAGGCCGACCGCGATGCTGAAGCCGACTGCGAGAGCGACCGCGTCAACCGTCACCTGCGGGGCGATGATGCCGCTCAGTTCCACCCCCTTGCCGATTAGCGAACCGAGACCGATACCGATCAGCCCGCCGATTACACTGAGGACGATGGCTTCGACCAGGAACTGGGTGAGGATGTCGCGCCGCTTTGCGCCTACCGCCTTGCGTAGCCCGATTTCGCGGGTGCGCTCGGTGACGCTGACCAGCATGATGTTCATGATGCCGATGCCGCCCACCAGCAGCGAGATACCGGCAATCGCGCCCAGGAAGAAGGTGAGGATGGTGGTGAGGGTGGTGAGGAAGCTGAGGATGTCGGACTGGCTGATCACGGTGAAGTCATCCTGCTGGCGCAGGATCTTGTGGCGCTGGCGCAGCACCTGGGTCACACCCTCGATGGTGTTCTGCACATTGGCGGCGTCGTCCACCGCGATGTTCAGCGCGCCGATGCTGCGCCCGTAGATGCCCCAGTAGCGGGCGGCGAACAGTTTGGTCTGCATATTGGTAATCGGAATGTAGACGTAGCCATCAGTCGAACCGAAGGGGCTGCCCCCTTTACGCTCCACCACACCGACCACGCGGTAGACAATCCCGTTGATGCGGATGGGACGGCCGACCGGGTTCGCGCCGTTGAACAGCGAGTCGGCAGTGTCGGGGCCGATGAGGGCGACGTTGGCGCGGGTGTCAACATCCTTGCGGGTGAACCACTGACCCTGACCGTCGGGAACATTCAGGTTGCGTGCCTGCGCGTACTCCGGGGTGGTGCCGATGATAGTAGTCTTGATGTCCTTCTTGCCATAGGCAACCTGGGCGCTGCCGCTACTCTGCGGCGCGACCATCACGACGTGGGGAGTGTTGGCGTTGCGGGCCAGGGCGTTGGCATCGTCGAGGGTCAGCACCCCACCGTTCTTCGCCACGTTGGTTGCGCTGGTCTGATTCTGGTTGCCGGGAAAGACGAGCACGAGGTTGCTGCCCAGCCCGCCCACCTGATCGGTGAGCTTCTGCTGCGCCCCCTTGCCCACTGCCATCAGGGCGATGACCGCCGCCACGCCGATAATGATGCCGAGCATGGTCAATATCGCACGCAGCTTATTCGACGCCAGCGCGCCTAGAGCAATGCGGATTGTTTCCAGTAGGTTCACGGCTTCCCCCGGTTAAGGCATGAGTGGGCAGTTTGTCCTTGCTTTGTGCCTCATCACCGCGATCGTCATCTTCGTCGCTATCTTCATCAGCGGAGTAATCGTCAAACTCCTCCTCGAAATCTTCGTCAATGTGATCGGGTGGGAGATAACCATCCTTCAAACTGCCGCGCTTCTGCTCGTCCATTGTTATGCTCCTTATCCTAAGCAGCTCCAACTTTCACCTGTTCACTTTTCGCTTCCGGCTGATACGCCATTGTCTGGATGGCGACCGGCTCGTCACTGGCGATGAGGCCGTCGCGGATACGGATGATGCGACGGGTATAGGCGGCGATGTCCGGCTCGTGGGTGACGAAGATGACGGTGATGCCCTGCTCGATGTTCAGTCGCTGGAAGATTGCCATAATCTCCCCGCTGCTACGGCTGTCCAGGTTGCCGGTCGGTTCGTCGGCAAGGATGATGCTGGGGTTAGTGACCAGCGCGCGGGCGATCGCCACCCGCTGCTGCTGGCCGCCGGATAGCTCGGAGGGTTTGTGGTGGACGCGGTCGCTGAGGCCAACCGCCTCTAGCGCATCCAGTGCTCGCTGCCGTCGCTTGCCATCGTTGCTGCCAGCGTAGAGCAGTGGCATTTCGACATTGCGCAACGCCGCGGTGCGGGGCAGCAGGTTGAATTGCTGGAAGACGAACCCGATCTTGTGGTTGCGCACATCGGCAAGCTCGTCATCCTTCAGCCGCGACACCTCTTTGCCATCGAGGTAATATTCGCCGCTGGTAGGGATGTCGAGGCAGCCCAGCACATTCATCAGCGTGCTTTTGCCGCTGCCCGACGGCCCCATTATCGCCACCAGCTCGCCTGCTGCGATGCTGAAGCTGACCCCGCGCAGCGCGTTGACCTCGACGTCGCCCATCTTGTAGGTCTTGGTCAGGTCCTTGACTTCGATCACTTGCCGCTCCCGCTGTTACCGCTGCCACCACCGATTTGCAACGTACTCTGCCGCGCTGCAGGCGGGTTGGTAATGATCAGGTCACCGTCGTTTAGCCCGCTGATCACCTCGCTGTTATCATTGTTGGATAGCCCCAGCTTGATAATTGTGCGCACCGCATCTTTGCCCTTCAGCACGTAGACAACGTTATCATCACCCTCAGTGCGCACCAGGCGGTTGGGAATGAGCAGCACGCCGCTCTTCTGCGCGATGACAATTGCGGTGTTGGCGGTCAGCCCCGCACGCAGTGACGCGCCGCCTGGCTGCCCGTCAATCACAATCGAGACGAGATAGGCAATCACATTGCCCGCCTGGGTGGTACCCTTCGGCGAGATGAACCTGACCGTGCCGGTAATCGGCGCGGCGTTGGGCAGCGCGTCGAAGGTGATGCTCACCAGCGCATTCAGCTTCACCCCGGCGATGTCGCTCTCGTTCACGTTCACGTCAATATGATAGAGGCGGTTGTCAATCATATTGACCGCCACTGTGCCTCCACCGACGTTCTGCCCGACGCTAATCGGCACGTTGACAATTACCCCCTGGAACGGCGCGGTCAGAGTCGCATTGTTGAGGTGCAATTGGGCCTGGTTGAACGCGGCCTGAGCCTGGTCAACCGCCGCCTGGGCGGGGGCAATGTCCTGCGGCTTGG
>QHBQ01000207.1 GCA_003243865.1 Candidatus Chloroheliales bacterium
ACGAAGACGCAGGCGAACAGGTCAACCCCCTGCCCGGAGCCGAACGCGCCCTCACCAATGGCCGCAACCTGCACATCGTTGCCCAGCACGATGGGCAAGCCGAACTGCTGAGTTAGCGGCGCGGTTATCGGCACATTGGTGACGCCGCCCGCCAAGTTCGGCCCTAGCCGCAGAATGCCGTTCGGCACGTCCACCTGCCCGGCCAACCCCACCCCGATGCCGCGTACCGCCGCGCTAACCTCGGCGGGTGCCGCCGCCCGCGCCTGGGTGATGGCTTGCTCGATGGCTGCCACCAGCACATCGGCGCCCTGCAACGGACTTGCCAGCTTCGCGCTGCTGACCACCTGCCCGCTATCACAATCTACCACCCCCGATACGATCTTGGTGCCGCCCACATCCACCCCGATTGCATAACGTCCCGCCATCTGCGCTGCCCTCCCTCTAAAGTTTGCTCGTGCTGATTATAGAGCAGGGGGCGGGCCAACGCAAGAGCAAAGATAGACTTATGGGATGCTGCCTAGCGCAAGTATAGAAGCTACTACAAGCCCTTTGACAGCTAATTGTTAATATGTTACAATATTTGTAAGGAACATCAGGGCTTTCCCTGATGCGATTATCATCAGGGTCGTGTAATCAAGCTAACGTAAAAGTGCAGCTGCTGTGCTGAAGTAGAGTGATGCAACGTTAGAGTTGCCGAAAAGCGGAAAGAAAAGAACAATGACTTTGAACAATCACTTTATCAAGCTGGTGGGCTTTAGCTTGCTGATGGCTGTACTCGCTGTACTGGTAGTTGTCGGCCTTGGGACGCAAGCCGGAAGCGCGCATAGGGACTCTGCAAGCGAACACATTAAAGTGCTGGAGCAGCAGCTCGGCCAAGCTTCCCAGCAAGAATTGAAGACAGGGCAACTGAGCAACACAAAGCAAGGTTCCGTTCTCACCGGCGACTCGGCCAAGAAGATGGATAACTTGCACCAGCAGACACAGCAACAGATTGATAGCATCATCGCGCGCCCTGAGAACAAACGCCAGGGTGCGATAGCTGCTATCCGCGCCTTCGCTAAAGACCCTGCCGCACATGTAGATTATCAGCAAACCCTCAAGATTCCTTACCCGGGCGGTTCGGCCACGGCTGAAGTTTACTACGTAGGGCTTGACCAATACACCATACTGCCCGCGAATAACAAGGTGGTTCAAGTTGGTGAGCGACCCAGGCTTGGCAATGAGCCAGGCAAGCAGTACGATGTCACCCCGCGCTACGACCAGGCACAACTTGAGGCTATGGCCGTCGCATTTATCAAGGAACATGCGCCTGACGTTGATTTGACTAAGCTGAACGCGCAGTTTGGCAGCAAGGGAGCGGTTGCGCCAAACGATAAGGGCGGGCAGAACGCTGGTACCCCCCATGACACCAACTACTTCTTCCGTTGGGAAGGCTACAGTGCCAACCTAACGGGTGGCCCCGATGAGGTACCTTTTATACAGGTGGGTTTCACGGTGGGCGGCACTTTCCTAAGTTACACCAACAGCCTAACTAGGTGATAGAGTTAGTGAATCAACGAACAACTTGGGTATAGCTAATCTTCTAGCTCAAGGTAGTCTGCTGGGTCTTCCTTCACGAAGTCCACAGCCGCTCCGGTTTTCGCTTGCAGCCAGGCAATGAACTGTTCGCCAGTAAGCCCCTCACCCTGGTCGGCACGGGCCTGTGCTTCATCGGCCAGCTGAATGTGGGCGGCAGGGTCTAGCAAGTCAGGCGACTTGCTGAACCCATTACTGCTGGCTAGATATTTATCCTCTTTACTTATGCCTCGTCCCTCGTTGCTCATTACCGCGCAAAATAAGCGATGATTCACCTTACTCCCCCACCCAGCCTCCCCCTTTGGGGAGGGGTTTGCTATTCATACCGCAGCGCGTCAATCGGGTTGAGCCGCGAGGCGCGCTGCGCGGGGTAGATGCCGAAGAAGAGGCCGACCGCGATGCTGAAGCCGACCGCGAGGGCGACCGCGTCAACCGTCACCTGCGGGGCGATGACGCCGCTAAGTTCCACCCCCTTGCCGATAAGGGAGCCGAGACCGATGCCTATCAGCCCGCCGATTACGCTGAGGACGATGGCTTCGACCAGGAACTGGGTGAGGATGTCGCGCCGCTTTGCGCCTACCGCCTTGCGTAGTCCGATCTCGCGGGTGCGCTCGGTGACGCTGACCAGCATGATGTTCATGATGCCGATGCCGCCCACCAGCAGCGAGATACCGGCAATCGCGCCCAGGAAGAAGGTGAGGATAGTAGTGAGGGTGGTGAGAAAGCTGAGGATGTCGGATTGGCTGATTACGGTGAAGTCATCCTGCTGGCGCAGGATTTTGTGGCGCTGGCGCAGCACCTGGGTCACGCTCTCGATGGTGTTCTGCACGTTGGCGGCGTCGTCCACCGCGATGTTCAGCGCGCCGATGCTGCGCCCGTAGATGCCCCAGTAGCGCGCGGCGAACAGCTTGGTCTGCATATTGGTAATTGGAATGTAGACGTAGCCATCGGTCGAGCCGAACGGGCTGCCCCCTTTGCGCTCCACCACGCCGACCACGCGGTAGACAATCCCGTTGATGCGGATGGGACGGCCGACCGGGTTCGCGCCGTTGAACAACGAGTCGGCGGTATCGGGGCCGATGAGGGCGACGTTGGCGCGGGTGTCAACATCTTTGCGGGTGAACCACTGGCCCTGACCGTCGGGAACATTCAGGTTGCGCGCCTGCCCGTATTCTGGGGTGGTGCCGATGATGGTGGCCTTGACGTCCTTCTTGCCGTAGGCAACCTGGGCGCTGCCGCTGCTCTGCGGCGCGACCATCACGATGTGGGGGGTGTTGGCGTTGCGGGCCAGGGCGTTGGCATCGTCGAGGGTCAGCACTCCGCCATTCTTCGCCACATTGGTCGCGCTGGTCTGGTTCTGGTTGCCAGGGAAGACGAGCACAAGGTTGCTGCCTAGCCCACCCACCTGGTCGGTCAGCTTCTGCTGCGCCCCCTTGCCCACCGCCATCAGGGCGATGACCGCCGCCACGCCGATAATAATGCCGAGCATGGTCAGAATCGCGCGCAACTTATTCGAGGCCAGTGCCCCCAGCGCAATGCGGATGGTTTCCAGTAGGTTCAAGGTTAATCCCCTGTTAAGGCATGAGCGGGCAGTTTGTCATTGCTTTGTGTCTCATCACCGCGATCGTTATCTTCATCGCTGTCTTCATCGGCGGAGTAATCGTAAAGCTCTTCCTCGAAATCTTCGTCAATATGGTCGGATGGGAGATAACCATCCTTCATACTGCCGCGCTTCTGCTCGTCCACTGCTATGCTCCTTACCCTAAGCAGCTCCAACTTTCACCTGTTCACTTTTCGCTTCCGGCTGATACGCCATTTGTTGGTTTAGCACCGGCTCGTCGCTGGCGATGAGGCCGTCGCGGATGCGAATGATGCGGCGGGTGTAGGCGGCGATGTCCGGCTCGTGGGTGACGAAGATAACGGTGATGCCCTGCTCGATGTTCAGTCGCTGGAAGATCGCCATAATCTCCCCGCTGCTACGGCTGTCCAGGTTGCCAGTCGGTTCGTCGGCAAGGATGATGCTGGGGTTAGTGACCAGCGCGCGGGCGATCGCCACCCGCTGTTGCTGTCCGCCAGATAGCTCGGACGGCTTGTGGTGGACGCGGTCGCTGAGGCCAACCGACTCCAGCGCGTCCAGCGCCCGCTGCCGTCGCTTGCCGTCGTTGCTGCCAGCGTAGAGCAGCGGCATTTCCACATTGCGCAACGCGGCGGTGCGCGGCAGCAGGTTGAATTGCTGGAAGACGAAGCCAATCTTATGATTGCGCACAGCGGCAAGCTCGTCATCCTTCAGCCGCGACACTTCTTTACCATCGAGGTAATATTCGCCGCTGGTGGGGATGTCGAGGCAGCCCAGCACATTCATCAGCGTGCTTTTGCCGCTGCCCGACGGACCCATCACCGCCACCAGCTCGCCCACTGCGATGCTGAAGCTAACCCCCCGCAGCGCGTTGACCTCGACGTCGCCCATCTTGTAGGTCTTGGTCAGGTTCTTGACTTCGATCACTTGCCACTCCCGCTGTTACCGCTGCCACCACCGATTTGCAACGTACTCTGCCGCGCTGCAGGCGGGTTGGTAATGATCAGGTCACCGTCGTT
>QHBQ01000442.1 GCA_003243865.1 Candidatus Chloroheliales bacterium
CGGGCCAGTTCGGCGACCACTGCGTCCAGGTTGCCCTGCTCGTTCGCCAGATGTTCCCACGCAGTTGCCACCTCCAGATGGTCGGCGCGGAGCAGGCCGGGGGGCAGCTTACGCAGCAGCGAGTTGTGGATGTGCGCCGAGGTGAAGGTCAGCACCTGCTCATCGGCGGCCTCGAGGGTGATAATTTGGCTGCGCTCGGCCAGCTCGGCCAGTTGGCGCAGCACCGCGCGGCGGCTGGCGTTCAATCCCTGGTAGTCGCGCAGGTGTTCGCTGGTCAGCAGGTCGAGCGGGAAGCGTCGCCCCACCACCGCCGCACATTCCAGCAGGCCGTACACGTCGGGGCTGAGCGCGTCGAGATACTTGGCGGTCAGCGCGCCAACCAGCACTGCACCCCGCGCGGTATCGTCGGCGCTCTCGTCAGTGGCGGTGAACACCGCCGCCTCGCCGCCTTGCACCAGATACTCAATGCTCTCGTGGATGATGCCAGGAACGCCAGCGCTAAAGCTGGCAATCTGCTCCCGCGCCTGCTTGATATCTGCGGCGGCCACATCGTTGCGCGGGTCGGCGGCAAGGTAATCAATAAAGGCCAGCGCGTCTTGCTGATCGAGGGGATTGAGCTTGACTATCTCGCCGCGAGTGCGACTGACTATGGTGCGCAACACCGACGGCACATCGTTGACGTTGCCGTCCCAACCCAACGCTACCAGGATGGGGAAGGTGGGGGTGATCAGCGCGTCGAGCAGCTTGAAGGTGGTTTCGCGGGCGTATTGCATATCGTCAATGATCAACACTATCGGCTTCTTCTTGGCCGCCTCGTACCAGTCGCGCAGCAGCTGATGGATGGCGAGGAAGTTCTTGTTCACGGTCGTGCCGCTACTACCCTCCTCCCGCGCCCGCCGCTGCTTCTTGTTGAAATTGTTGACGCGGCGCACCATGTCGCCGACCTCGAAGGCGATGCTGACTGGATTGGGGATAAGCGCATTGAAGATGTTGATCACATCGGTAAGATGCTTGCCCGCCTCCAGGCCGAACTCTTTGGTTGCGCCGGTCATCGCGCTGCTGCGCACGATCTCGCCGCCTGAGCCGAAGGCGAGGCCCAGCGCACTGAACACCGGCTGGTAGGGGTTGCTGTCCGCCGACTCGTCGGCGCGGCCATCGTAGACCAGGAAGCCGAGCTTGCGGGCCTCAGCCTTGCAGTAGGCGAGCAGCTCGCTCTTGCCTAGCCCCTCCTGCCCGGCAAAGAGGACGCAATCGTTGCGCCCGCCCTTCAGTCGCTGCAAGGCATTGTTGATGATGCCAAGCTCAGTGTCGCGGCCAAAGAGCTTGACCGGCTGCGGTTCGCCCTTTTTCTTATCCGCCTGTTTGGTAATGGTTGATGGCATAGGGTTCAGTTGGTGCTGAGTGCTGAGGTTTGAGTGCTAAGTTGAGCGCCGAGGTTCTACGCTTAACAGATTATAGCACACCTGCTAATAAGGGCGCAAGACGCAGAAGAACCAAACTGCTTGCCAATGCCGTATACTGTCCATTGCACCGTGTTTTCCCCGCTCCGGTTTGTAGTTTAGAGCAGGTTCTTAGTGCTAAGGAGAAGGTGATGAGCAAAACAGTCAGGTTTCAGGTTCCCGCCCTGCTGGCCACGCTGGCCGTGCTGGCGCTCGGCACGATGTTGCTGCCCAGGGATAGCGCCGCGCAATCGGGCGCGACGATGAACGGCCATGCGGTGGCCGCCGACTTCCTCGCCTACTGGCAGGCGCACGGCGGGTTGGCAATCAATGGCTACCCGATTACCGATGAGGCCATCGAGGTGAGCCAGACCGACGGTAAGAGCTACGCTACCCAATGGTTCGAGCGGGCGCGCTATGAGCGGCACCCCGAGAACCCGCCCGCCAGCCGCGTGCTGCTGGGGTTGCTGGGGGTGGAGTACAGCCAAGGCAAGAGCTTCGCCCCAGCCAGCAGCCAGGTGAGCAATGCTACCACCACTTATTTCGCGGCGACCAACCACAGTCTGAGCAACGACGGCGCTCCATTTCTCAGCTACTGGAAGGCGGGCGGTGGGCTAGCGCAGTTCGGCTACCCACTGAGCGAACCGTTGCAGGAGGTCAGCACCGACGGCAATACCTACACGGTGCAATACTTCGAGCGACAGCGCTTCGAGTATCACCCGGAGCAGAGCAACCCGCAGTACCGCGTGCTACTCGGCCTGCTGGGGGTGCAGCTTTATCAGCAGCGCAATGCCACGCCCACGCCAGGCCAACCCAGCGGCCCCCCGCCAACCGGCACTCCGGTGCCAGCAACTACGCCTGCGCCGACTATTCCGTCCGGGGGAGGACCAACCCCAACCTACGGTGGGGGGTGATGGGCGAGATTGCGGGTATGCATGATCCCAGATCCCAGTTTCAGTTTGACACATAGGATCGGACAAACTGAAACTGGGATCGCTGCCCATCGCAAGCACCATCGCTGGCTGGCCGTTCCCAACACTAATGCCCATCGTGACCAACAAGCCCGCCCCTCAATTCCGCGTTTTCCGTACCCCTTCCGCGCCTTCCGTGGTTCTAACCGCCGCTACCAAAGTTACGATGGGCGTTGCTGGCGCTTCAGCACGGGGCTACGC
>QHBQ01000120.1 GCA_003243865.1 Candidatus Chloroheliales bacterium
GTGCTGGCCGGGGTTTCGCTCGGCTCACTGGCCTGGGCGCGACTGAACCTTAGCGCGGTGGAGATCGAGCGGGGTGCGCGGGTGGACAGCTTGCAGGTGGGGCAGATATTCGAGGAGACGCTGACGCTCAACAACAAGAGCATCTTCCCCAAGCTGTGGGTGGAGGTGCGCGACCGCAGCAACCTGCCCGGCCATCGCACCAGTTGCGTGATGAGCCTAACCAGCCACCAGCGCAAGAGCTGGCGGGTGCGCACCGTTTGCCGCCAGCGCGGGGTCTACAAGCTCGGCCCGGTGGTGATGGTCACGGGCGACCCGTTCGGCCTGTTCCGCTTCTGGCGACGCAAGCCGCAGCAGCACGAGGTGCTGGTCTACCCGCCGCTACTCGACCTCGGCGCGTTCGGTCTGCCCTCCACTGAACTGAGCGGCGGGGCGCAAGTGCGCTCGCGCAGCTTCAACCTGACCCCCAACGCAGTGGGTATCCGCGAGTACATCGCGGGCGACCCCTACAACCGCATCCATTGGCCCGCCTCGGCCCGCCAGCAGCGGCTGATGGTCAAGGAGTTCGAGCTTGACCCCACCAGCGACCTGTGGATCGTGCTGGATATGGAGATGGCGGTGCAGTTCGGCAACCCTGTTGCCGTGCCGCAGATTCCCAAGCCGCACGATGGCGAAAAGCCCAACCCGCGCGCTAGCCAAGACTATATTGGCGACACCCTGGGCCAGCCGGTTTACCTGCCGCCCAGCACCGAGGAGTATAGCGTGGCGATCGCCGCCAGCCTGGCCGGGCGGTTGCTGGCTGACAAGCGGGCAGTGGGCTTGATCGCCTGGGGTCAGCATCACGAGGTAATCAACGTGGATCGCGGTTCGCGCCAGCTATTGCGCATCCTGCGTACCCTCGCCCCGCTCAGGGCGACTGGCCGTTCGCCAGTCGAGGAAGTGATCGCCGCCGAGAGCGTCCGCTTCGCCAGAGGTAGCACCGTAATCGTGGTCACTTCTAACGTAGACGATAAGTGGGCGCGGTCGCTGGGGGCTTTGACCCAGCGCGGCATCAAGGCATCTGCGGTCATCGTCGAGCCAGCCACCTTCGTCAAGCCGAATGAGCATCAGCCGCCCAGTTCGATGCTGGTGGTCGGCACCCTGGCGGCAGCCAATGTACCCAGCTATCTCGTCAAGCACGGCGCGCCAATCAACGTCGCGCTCGCCCAGGGGCTGGGCGGGGTCAAGGTTATTCGCTGAATACCTTCCCCCTCCCCCAAAGGGGGAGGCGGTGGGGGAGCAACTCGCGCGGCACGCACCCACCCCCAGCCCCTCCCATCGGGAGGGGCGACAAGCAAATCGGAGACTGAGGCTAATTCATGGTCAAAAGAGCGATTAATTCAATAGCAAACTGGCGGTTGCAGGAGGGGTCGTTCAGCCTACTGCTGCTGGCGCTGATGCTGTTCAGCGTCACCTGGTCGGTGCAGGCGGCGGAGTGGGTGCCGGATGGTCTCTGGATCCTCTCGCCCGTCACCCTGGTGGGAATGCTGACCGGGCTGGTGCTGGCGAAGCTGCACGATGTTCCCCGCTATCTATTGCATATCCTCGGTTCGCTGATTGGCATCCTGTTCATCTTCTATCAGATGAGTACGATTATGGACAACAGCATCGGCAACTGGCAGGATAAGGCCCGCGAGTTGCTGGTACGAGTGCAACTCTGGTACAGCGCGGCTAGCACCGGCCAGTCGAATGACGATACGCTCCTGTTCGTCTTCGTACTGGCGGTGATGTGCTGGCTGCTCGCCTATAACAGCGCCTGGTTCATCTTCCGGTCGCACTGGGCCTGGTGGGCAGTTGCGCCGAATGCGGTGGCGATCCTGGTGAACACCTCCTACGCGCTGCACACCGAAAATCTGACCCTCTACTTCCTGCTGTTCGTCTTCAGCGCGCTGCTGCTACTCGCCCGCTTCAACCTCTTCCAGCACGAGCAGAAGTGGGACCGCGAGCGGGTCAACTACTCGCCAACCATCATCTGGCGCTTCCTGCGCAGTAGCGCGACCTTCTGCCTGGTCGTTACGCTCGCCTTCTGGTTCATCCCCAACAGCAATGGGGTCAATCAGGGGGTGGCAAGCTGGGTTTCGAGCTGGAATCAGCCCTGGGAGGATTTCAACCAAAACGTGAGCCGCTGGTTCGCAGGGGTAAGCAGCAATCGCGGCGCTAATTATAGCTACAGCAGCTTCGGCGACTCGTTTATCATGGGGGGCAAGCTGAACCCCAGCCAGAACGTTGCCCTGGTCGTGCGCGAGGCGCAGCCGAACTACATTGAGGCGCGGGCGTTTGACAAATATGACGGGCACGGCTGGGACAGCACCAACGCGGCGGCCACCTTCAAAGCCGAGGGCGCGCACGCCAACCGCTCCTCGATGCTGTCGCTGGCTCCGGGCGAGCAGATGCGCAACGATGATCTAATGCGCAGTGCTATAACCGAGACCATCACGATGGTCGCTCATCCCGGCAAGCTGGTGTTCGGCACCTATGTGCCAGTCAGCGCCACGATCCCGACTCTGCTTGATGTCTCCTGGGTGCAGGCCGATGAGGATGTGGCGATTAGCACCGCCGACTCGCGCCAGCATCCCGTCGCGGTGCGCAACCTGATTGACCTGCTCAGGCAAGGCCAGCAGCAGATGCAGACGAACGGCGCAATGCCCAACAACCTGAGCGACACTGGCGCGGTAGTCGGCCTGCTCAATAACGTGTTGATGCAAGGCGAGGGCAAGAACCTGGGCCAGGCGGTGCAGCACGAGATTGACACCCTGGGCAATGATGGGGTGCAAGTCACGCTGAGCATCCAGAACCGCGAACTCAACCTACATTACACTGGCGAGCTGGCGATCCAGGACGACCTGGTGGGGGTGCTGACCACCCAGAACCTCAACACTGGCGACAGCTACAGTGTGGTGGTACGCACATCCAACGCCGACGAAACCAGCCTGCGCAACGCTGGTACTAACTATCCACAGTGGGTGAAGGACCGATACCTCCAACTACCGGACAAAGTCACTGACCGCACCCGTAACCTGGCGACGACGATCGTCACCAATGTGCCGAGGAACCCCTACGACGAGGCGAAGGCAATCGAGCAGTATCTAAAAACCAGCTTCACCTACAGCACCGACATCATGCTGCCACCCTCCAACCGTGACCGCGTAGACTACTTCCTGTTCGACAGCAAGCAGGGTTACTGTGAGGACTACTCGGCGGCGGCGGTGGTGCTGCTGCGTTCGCTGAATATCCCCACCCGCGAAGTAACCGGCTTCGCCCCCGGCACTTACGACAGCACGCAAGGGGCGTTCGTCTACCGCGAGGCCAACTCGCACGCATGGCCGGAGGTCTACTTCCCCGGCTACGGCTGGATTCAGTTCGAGCCGACCCCCGGTTTTACTGGGCAGACCCGCCCCAGCACGCCGCAGACGCCCACGCCGGTACCTGCCACGTCGCCGACCCCCAGTGCGGCAACCCCCACCCCGAACCCACACGATCCCGACGTGCCGACGCCGGTACCACCTGTCGCCAACAGCAGCACGACGAACGAACCGCCGGATAGCCCAGCGGCGGTAGTGGCAAAGTGGGGCTTGCTCATCGTGATGCTGCTGGGCCTGCTATTCGCCTGGCTGTGGAGCCGCGAGGGCAAGCGCCTGTATGAGGGGTCGAAGTATTACGAGAAGCTGGTGCGCTGGGCTGGTTGGGCCGGGGTCGGCCCCGCACCGCACCAGACCCCCTATGAATACGCCGAGCAACTCGACGAGAAGCTGCCGGGCGCGCGCGGCCTGTTCCGCCCGCTGGCAAGCGCCTACGTCCGTGAACGCTTTGGCAAGCAGAAGACCGACAACTACGAGCGCGAGAGCCTGACCCGCTACTGGATGGCCGCTCGCTCCGCGATCGCCCGTCGCATCCCCTTCCGCTGGCTGGGGCGGAAGTAGGTTGTAGGTTGTAGGTTGTAGATGGTTGGTCGTTGGGGGCGCACTGATGTGCGCCCTTCCCCTTGACCTAATTACCTCATTAACAAAGTTTTGATGCGCCGTACTCCCCCACCCAACCTCCCCCTTTGGGGGAGGGGTCATTAGAACTTGGTTGATTTGGTGCTAATACCAAATGTGCTATAATCTGCACTGCGCGATTTCCCATCTGACCGTGGCTGCTGGCTGCATAGTGTAGTGTAAGGAAAGGAGTATCAGGTATGAACATTGACAGTGGCGATACCGCATTCGTGCTGATTAGCGCGGCGCTGGTGGCCCTGATGACGCCGGGTCTGGCTTTCTTCTACGGCGGGCTGGTACGGCGCAAGAACGTCCTGTCCATCATGATGCAGAGCTTTATCAGCATGGGCGTGGTGACGATTATCTGGGTG
>QHBQ01000469.1 GCA_003243865.1 Candidatus Chloroheliales bacterium
TTCGCCCGCTTGCAGGTTGAGCGACCAGTGGGGGAACAGGCAGGACGCCTGGTAGACCCGCTCGAAACCGGCCTCCGAGTTCTGCACCGTCTCGACCGGCAGCCACCAGAGGGTGCAGGGCTTGTCCCAGGCCAGGCTGACCTGAACCCCGAACCAACCGTTGATCAGCGCCACCGCCCGCGCTGAGTTGCTCTCGCCGATTGAGGCTAGGTCGGCATCCGCGCCGTAGGGTCGCTCGCCGTTTATCAGGTAGTAGCTGTCGGGCGCGTGGCCGCTGAGGAGCGCGAGGTTCTGCTCCACCCCAAAGGTGAGGCTACGC
This sequence comes from Candidatus Chloroheliales bacterium, assembly GCA_003243865.1. The sequence continues at coordinate 320 of QHBQ01000469.1, forward strand.
AGCTGCTCCCCAGTGTTGGTTACAGTATAATCTACGGTGAAATCGCTGGCGTCGGCGTGGATGCTGATTACTTTCTTCACCATAATCGGCGCGAAGTAGGGGCCATCCCAGACGTGACCGGCCCGTTCCATGCTGATGACCGCGATGCCGCTGCCCTCCTGATGCTCCACCTGCACGCCGTAGGGCTGGTTGACGAAATCGCCCTGCTCGCCGTAGCGGGATTCGTAGAAGTTCTGCAAGCTGGTGTCGGCGCTGATGAAGTGGTCGAGCAGGCCAACCCGCTGATGCCAGTCGTAGAACAGCTTACCCTCCAGCCCAGTCTCCTTCATCGCCACGATGTCGTGGACGTTTTTGACCTCGCCCTCCTTGCCGCCGCTCTCGCCTTGCCCGCTCGGTCCGGTGCCGCCTGCGCTGGCCTGGCCCTCGGCCTGCTGCCCCTGCTTTGCCACTGCCTCGGTCAGGGTGCGGTGGTAGGCTTCCTGCCGTCGGGTCATGGTGTTGAGCAGGTTGAAGCTGCGGGCGCGCATATCCCATTCGTACAGCGCGCCGCCGACCGAGGGTTGCAGGTAGATTGTCTGCGCCGCGCCGCTAATCAGCGCCTCGTTGTGGCCGTCGCAGTTGAGGTCGGTCAGTTCCACTTCCAGCTTGCCCGCCAGCCTGCCGCCATCCTTGAGCGTGTGGTTGGCGTCGAAGCTGACGCCGTCGGCAATGTTCTCCGCGCTGATTAGCTCACCGAAGGTGGCGGTGCGGATGTGCGGGTAGTAGATGCCGCCGAACAGCCCGTGCCAGTAGGGGCAGTTGCACTGCCCGCGCCAGAGATGGTCGAGCGCCTCTTCCCGCGCCACGCCCGGCTTCATCGCGTAGACCTTGTCATGCACCTTCAGCATCTTCTTGTGCATATTGTTGATTTCGGGGTACTTGACCAGCATATTGCGCCAGAACCCACCGCGCATGAAGCGCATGATGCTCTGGTCGCGGGCCACCTTGCTCTCGGCCATCTGGTGCAGCAGTTGGTGGAAGTCGAAGCTGAGGGCGGGCGGCAGCGCCCACTCGGTCATCTCGATGTAGCTGGCAGTGGGCAGGTAGATGCGGCTGATGGGGGGGTACTCGGCCATATAGCGGGCCAGGTGGATGGTCTCCAGCCAATCGGCGTTCTGCTCCAGGGCGGCGAAGAAGCGGTCAACCCACTGCTCGTCGCCGTAGCAATACTCATACGTTCCCGGCCACAGCCCGAACTTCTCGCCGTCGTCGCCCATCACCGCGATCTGCCCATCCTGCAAGGTGTCGCGCAGGAACGCGATAATCTCCTCGACCGGCCGCCAGGGGATGCGATAGCGTAGCGGCTGGCCGGTGGCGAAGATGTTGACGGTGCGGCCCAGCTCCTCGGTGACGTAATAGCCGTACAGGTCGTTATCGCTGAGGCCGACCGACTTGAAGTGGTTATCGTCCACAATGGTGTAACTGATGCCCGCCTCGTTGATGTAGCGCGGCAGGGTCGGCTCCCAGACCCGCTCGGCCAGCCACATCCCCTTGGGCTCGTAGTTAAAGTCCGCGCGCACCTCGCGCACCATGCGGCGAATCTGGCCGATCTTATCGTCGTCGGGCAGAGTGGCAAGGATCGGCTCATAGTAGCCGCCCGCCATGACCTCAACCTGACCGCTCTCCACCAGCGCGCTAACGCGCACCAGGTAATCGGGGCGGTTCTTGCGCATCCACTCGACCAGCGGGCCGGTGTTGTGCAGGGTGACGCGCACGCCGGGATGCTGCTCCAGCGCGGTCAGCATCGGGCCATACGCCTTCTCGTAAGCCTCGGCGAACACCGAATCGAAGTTGCCAATCGGCTGATGGTTGTGCAGCGCCAGCGCGAAGTAGACTTTTCCGGGCATAAGAACTCCTGTGATGGCAAGGATGGTAGCTGACTGCGCTGCGCGTATCATACCATAAGCGTCGCAAAGTTAGCAACCGAATGCGAACTTGATCCCCCTCTCCCCGCCGGGGGAGAGGGTTAGGGAGAGGGGCAAGGTAGGGGTGGTTAGCAACACGGCGCGAACTTAACCCCCTCTCCCCACCGGGGGAGAGGGTTAGGGTGAGGGGCAATCGTGCAGCGCACCAATGCCCATCGCAAGCAACGAACAGCCGCCCTATATCCCCTCTCCCAGCGGGAGAGGTTGGGTGAGGGAGAATCTCGAAGTACCTCAATGCCCATCGCAAGCAACGAAATGCCAGCCAGCGGACTCGAAAGCGGACAAGCGGACTTCGACGGTGTGGGGCAAGCGGCTCGGTTTGCTATAGGCAGGGATGAAAGGGAGCTGGGCGTATGCCATGCGCTCTATAGGCATCAAATTAAGAACAGGGTAGGGAACTTACAGGGGGTCTGGGGGTAAGCCCCCAGAGGCTGACTGGCAGCAGTGCTGGGATTAAGTAGCACCGCGCCCTGCCTGAGTGGGTGACCGATATACTTACGATTAGCACTGGCGGGGTGGCAGCAGCTGGGGGCAGACCCCCAGACCCCCTCAATCACTCTCGGCTTTCGTCCTAATTTGATGCCTGTGGGCGAGTGCAACCCACCCCTACGTGTGCCATAATCCGTTTATCCGTTTTTGCAATCCGTTGGCCCGCTTGCCAAACCCGTCCGGCTATGCTAGAATGCACCAGCAATCGAAGGAGCAAACAGGATGTTGGGAAAGAGCGATGCGCTGCCAGTCGGCAGCCAGTTGCAGGGCGGCAAATACGTAATAGAGGCCGTGCTGGGGCAGGGTAGCTTCGGCATTACCTACCGTGCCGCCAACACTGGCTCGTTGCTGCACAAGCAGGTTGCCATCAAGGAGCTGCTCGTCGAGGGTAGCCAGCGGCTTGCCGGTCATGTGCAGCACCCACCGGAGCGCAGCGACGAGTCGTGGGGCAGGCTGACCGCCAACTTCGAGCGTGAGGCGCAGACGCTTGCCCGCCTCAAGCACTCCAACATCGTCACTGTCCATGACGCCTTCGCCGAGAACGGCACCATCTACATCGTGATGGAGTTCGTGGACGGCACCACCCTCGACCAGTTGGTGCGGCAGCGCGGCGGCAAGTTGCCGGAGGACGAGGCGCTGCGCTACGTCGCCGAGATTGCCGACGCCCTCAGCGTGCTGCACAAGAACGGCGTGTTGCACCGCGACATCAAGCCTGCCAACATCGTCATAGACAAGCCGGGCCACGCCATGCTGATAGACTTCGGCACCGCCCGCGACTTCGTCGCTGACAAAACCCTCACCCACTCGGTCATCCTCACTCCCGCCTTCGCTCCACCGGAGCAGTTCCAGGCCCGCGCCCGCCGCGGTCCCTACACCGACATCTACGCCCTCGCCGCTACCACCTACTGGTTGCTCACCGGCGAAGCGCCCGCGATGGGTGAGGCTGATGCGGTCAAGGATGATACCCGTCTCAACCCGCAGATTCGCACTGCTCTTGCCCATGCCCTGGCCTTCAATTCGCAAGAGCGTACTCAGGAGGCCGCCAGCTTTATGCGCGAACTGCTTGGCCCCAGCGCCCAGCCCGCCGCGCCCCCACCTCAAGCTGAAGCTACCAGCTCGGTCAGCGGCTTCCAGCGCGGAGCTACTGCAGACGCTAACGCGACCACCATCCCGAATCAGCCTCAACCCCGCCAGCAGTGGGATGCGGAAACATACGACGAGAGCAGAGGCAACCAGCCACCGTCGTTCACCGCCTCGGAACTGGCTAGCAGGCAACTGAATGCCAGCAGCGTGCCACCGCGCCGCAGCCCATGGCTGGCAATCGGCGGTGGCGTTGCGGCGGCCGTACTCTTGGGCGTGCTAGCCATCGTGCTGCTGGGTGGCAATAAGGGCAACGGGACGAACCCGCCGGGTGGAGGGGCGAGTGATACGCCAACGGCGGGGCAGGTTGCAATGGCTTCACCGACAGCGGCTCCGGTTGCACAGGCACAAGCGACGAGTACAAGTACACCAGTGCCACCGACTAACACAGCGACAGATACTCCAGCTCTTGCCTCTAAGCTATCGCTACCATATAGCCTTTTGGGTGTACAAATGACCTCGACTAACGAGGGTTGGGCAGTTGGTGGTGGTGGCACCATCCTGCACTACAGCGGCGGTAACTGGATCCAGATGAGCAGCCCTACTACTAACACGCTCCCCAGTGTGGCAATAGTCTCAGCCAACGAGGGTTGGGCGGTTGGTCAGAACGGCACAATCTTGCATTACAGCGGCGCTAACTGGATCCAAGTGAGTAACCCTACTACTAACACACTCTTTGATGTGACAATGGTTTCAGCCGACGAAGGTTGGGCGGTGGGTGAGAATGGCACAATTTTGCATTACAGCGGCCGTAGCTGGACGAAGGCAGGCAGCCCTACTGATGCACTGCTCTTCAGTGTGGCAATGGTCTCAGCCAACGAAGGTTGGGCGGTTGGGAATGTTCTTACGAACAACACAATAATTGGCACAATTTTGCATTACAGCGACGGTAGCTGGACGAAGATGAGTGGCCCTAATTATGTAGCGCTTGAAGATGTAGCAATGGTCTCAGCCAACGAGGGTTGGGCAGTCGGTGATGGAGGCACGATTCTGCATTACAGCGGCGATAGCTGGATGCAGGTGAGCAGTCCTACCAGTGCATTGCTTCTCAGTGTGGCGATGGTCTCAGCCAATGAAGGCTGGGCGGTGGGTGAGAATGGCACAATTCTGCACTACAGCAGGGATAGCTGGACACAGGTGAGTAGTCCTACCAATGCATTGCTCCGTAGGGCGGCAATGATCTCAGCCAATGAAGGTTGGGCCGTGGGTAATGCTTCTCCTAGCGGTAATCCTATAGGTATCATCCTCCACTATCAAAACGGCGTATGGAGCGAGTACCATTAGAACCGCGGAAGACACGGAAGGGAGCGGAAGCGCGGAACTGGCCCCCACCGCCTCAGCCACCCCGGTTCTTTCACCATCTGCGCCCGACCATTGTGCCTGTGTGGAAGCGTCAACGTTGACGTAGGGGTGGATGGCGTTCGCCCGCTCGATGCGCAAATATGCCCATCGCAAGCAACGAGCCTCGCCGCACCATATTCCGCGTCTTCCGTGTCCCCCCTCTTCCATAGTTCTAAATCCCTCACCACACTGCCTATCGTCGTGCGTTGCTTGCGATTAGCATTGACGCGCTTCAAGCGGGCGAACGCCATCCGCCCCTACATCAACGTTCGTTGCTTGCGATGAGCGTTGTGGTGCTGCACCTGGCGTATGCCATGCGCCCCTACGTCAAGATTGATGCTTGCGATGGGCATGGATGTGCTTCACCATTCTCCCCTCTCCCTAGCCCTCTCCCCCGGTGGGGAGAGGGGATTGTTTTCTGGCAAACAGAAATGCCACCCATTGCTGAGTGGCATCTACAATCTACGATCTACGATCTACAATCTGCAATTCCTAGTACCGCGCGGGGCGGTGGTTCTGGAAGCAGTCGTTGCAGTAGACGGGGCGACCGCTGGTGGGGCGGAAGGGTACCTGGGTCTCGCGGCCACAGTCGGCGCAAGTGACGGTGAACATCTCGCGCTCACCACCACCGCCACCGCCGCGGCTGCCGTAGCCGCCACCGCCGCCACCGCCGCCACCGCCGCGATTGCCGTAGCCACCGCCACCGCCGCGCGATGACTTGGCCGCAGCGCGGCAGTCGGGGCAACGGCCGGGCGGATTGGTTAGCCCGCGCTCGGCGTAGAACTGCT
>QHBQ01000294.1 GCA_003243865.1 Candidatus Chloroheliales bacterium
GCTGCCGAGTGGGCCGCTCTGCAAGCTGAGGCGATAGCGCTTCTCCACCAGCGATTTGAGGGTAGCGGCAGGGAAGCCAGTCACGTGTACCCCCTTGACCAACGCCACTGCGTCACGGCTGCCAATCGAAATCACCTCACCGGCGAGATCGGGCTTGAAGGGGCGACGGCGCTGCGGCTGCCCCTTTGCCTCGGCGATGATGTTCGCCGCCACCGTGTCAGCCTGCTGCAAGGCCACCTGGGCGCTGGGCGGCGGGCTGTCGCCCTCAGTCGGCACCCCGTTGTCGCCAATCGCGTAGACAGATGGNTAGTCTACTGCCTGGAGGAAGCGATTAACCGCCAGCCGCCCGCCCTGGCCAGTGGCACCGCCGCTGCTCTGCGTTGCGCGGGGGGCTTGCACCCCGCCCACCCAGACCAGCGTCTGGGTTGCGATCGTCTGCCCCGACTGCAGCCTGATGTTGTCGGCACCGACCTCGGCCACGCCGTCGCCGGTCACCAGCTTGACGCCCATGCGTTGTAGGGCCGTACTGGCGTAATTAATCATCCAGCGCTGATAGCCGGGCAGGATGGTGTTCTGCAGCTCGACGATGCTCAGGCTAACATCGTCGCGGGCAATGTTGTACTCGCGGCAGAGCCGGTCAATCGCCTCGGCCAGTTCGCCCGCCAGTTCCACACCAGTGTAGCCACCGCCGCCAATGACGAAGGTGAGCATCGCGCCGCGGGCAGGGTCATCGGCGGACAAGCGTGATGCGTGCCGGAACATGACCACGATGTGGTGGTAGATGCGGTCGGCCTCCCACGACGACTTTACGGTGAAGGCGTGTTCCTTCAGGCCGGGGATGTGGTAGAAGGCGGTGGTGCTGCCCAGGGCCATCACCAGCCAGCGATAGGGGATTTTGCCGTGAGTAACGTCACCTGCGCCGTTGCGCTGCTCGACGCGGACAAGGTTGTTGGCAAAGTCGAACTCGGTGACGCGGGCCTGCACGAAATGCACCCCGGTCCCCTTCAATATCTCGCGCAGCGGCAGGCGCACCTCGTCAACCGGCGTGCGCCCACCGGCCACCTCGTGCAATTCGGTGATCAGCTGGTGGTAATCGTTCATGTCGAGCAGCACAACCTGCAGGTTGGCCTTTTCGCTACGCTGCAACGCTGCCAGCCGCAGCGCGGTGCGCAACCCACCGTAGCCCGCGCCGACGATTAGCACCCGCCGCTGGCCTTCAGTCCTACCGTTCTCGCTGTGTTCCACCATGATTAAGCCAAACCTTGCCTTTTCTGTCATTATAGCAATTGCCCAGCCGCATCCGCAAGTTTCGCCTTGCTCGCAGGGTTAACTTTACATATAAAGCTGGGGCTACATCGGTCGGGGAGGGTCCATAGGCATCAAAATAGGACGAAAGCGAAGGCTGAGCCAGGGGGTCTGGGGGTAAGCCCCCAGCTGCTGCAAACCCAGCAATGCTGCTCGTAAGCACGGCAGTCGCAGTCTCAGGCCTGGCAGGATGCGGCTTAACCCCAACCTTGCTGCCAGTCAGCAGCTGGGGGCTTACCCCCAAACCCCCTGTAAGTTCCTTACCTTGCTCTTATCTCGTGCCTCATGCCTCGTGCCTCATGCCTCGTCTTCAGCCCAGCCGCGCAGCAATCAGCGTCGAGTACATCTCCTCCGCCATCATCCCGCCGTGCATCCCGATTAGTGGCGGCTGCTCGGCTTGCTCGGCATAGTAGAGGGTGCGGATGCGCCAGCTGTCGTGCATCAGCAGCACCACGTCGCCGATGCGACTGAGGTAGCGCTCGGCGATCAGCCCGCCCAGCAATCCGCTGGCGATAAACTGCGCGCGAGTCCACACAGTAGCAACCGTGCCGTAGCGATGTCGCGCATAGTCGAGCAGCGCGGCGACCTGACCCACTTTGGCGTGCAGATAGACGGTGCGATTATCACCCGCGGGCGGCTGGGCCAGCAGCCGCAACAATTCGCGATCAGCGTTGCTGAGGATGACCCGCTGCGGCGGGGTGGTAATCTGGCCGTGGTCGGCGGTAATCAGCAGCGCCACATCCTTGCGTTTCAACTTATCGAGCAATTCGCGGCCCAGAATAAAGTCGAACTGGGCGATCTCGGCGGCAACTACGTCGCTCTGACTGCCATAGGCATGCGCTACGGTGTCCACCTTCTCCCAGTAGCCGCAAATGAAGGTAGGGCCAACCGCCTGCTCGGCCAGTTTGCGGATGTTGATGCACAGGTCGGAACTGGTGATGAAGTTCTGATAATCGGCACCCGCGTGCATGATGCGGGTCAGCGCGGTTTCGCGGAGGAAGCCATAGTTGACCATCATCGCCTTGACTGCGTTGGCGCTGAGGCGCTGATAGATGGTCGGCACTGGCAGGAAGGTGCCGGGGTTGACGCTTTCAATCTCGCCACTGTAGGGGGCAGCGGCAGGGGCGAACTTGAGCATATCCACCACCCTGCCCTCCTCCTGAAGATAGAGGTTCCAGCCAACCAGCCCGTGTTGCGCAGGCGTGGCGGCGGTGTGCAGGGTGGTGAGCGCGCAGGAGGTCATGCTCGGCACGGTGGTGGTAATCGGCTGGAAGGTAGCGGAACGCTCGCGCAGCAGCCGCGCCAGGTTGGGCGCGTTGCCCGCTGCAATCTGCTCCGCTAGCTGAAGGTAGCCGAGGCCGTCCACAATTAGCAACAGCACTACGCTAGCGCCATCGAGCAGCGCGGGTGGCAGTAGCTCCGCGCGCAGGCCGACCATTCCCGCCTCCGCTGCGCCAAAGTGCCTCAAGATGCTCTCACTCAGGTTGACCGTGCCACCCCCGCGATAATCCGGCTGTACAAAGACGGAAGGCAGGGTAAATGTTTCATCCAAGATAATCTCTCCTAATTTCCGATAGATGGTATAGCGCGAGGTGCTGGCATCGGGCTGGCGGGTCGCCATCTGGCCCAGCTTCGCCAGAGTATCCTGGCGCAAGCGGCCCTCACCGACATCGTGAGTGACGATGAGAGGAACGGCGGCAATCCGCTGCAACATATCGCTTTGCGGTACATCTCGCCAAATGGTCGCGTAGACATCGTTGCTGCGCGGGTCGTGCAGCACGCCACCGAGCAGGTCAGGGATGCTACGCTTGCCGATACCGAGGCCGAGATAGATCATATGCCCATAGCTGTCCACCAGATAGCCAGTGGTTGGCAGATAGCTGGGCGGGCGGGCGGCCAGAAAGTTGAACTGGTCGTCGAGGGTCAGCACGTTCGTTCCTGGCGGCACCGCATCGGTGATGTACTTCGCGACATCGCGGAACATCGGGTTAGGGTGTGGCTGAGTGGTCGTCCCCCACTGGTAGAGCAGCGTCGGCACCAGCAGCACCGCAACGACGGCGCTAACCGCTGGATAAAAGAGGGCAGGCAGGCTGCGGCT
>QHBQ01000379.1:0-5990 GCA_003243865.1 Candidatus Chloroheliales bacterium
AAGTGCAAGCCAGCGGTTGGCGCGGCGGCGCTGCCGGGAGTGTGGGCGTAGACGGTTTGGTAGCGGTCGCGCTCGGCGAGCGGGGTGTGAATATAGGGGGGTAGCGGCATCACGCCCAGGTCGTCGAGCAGCGGTTCGATGGCGCGATCGAAGCGGATGATGCGGGCGCCGCTGTCATCGTTGGTGCGGGCGGCAACTTCGGCGAAGACATGGACGCCCTGGTGCGATGGTCGCACCCGCCGCGCTTTGGCGGGGCCGGGCTGCCACTCGCGGGCGCCACTGAAGACGATGCGGGTGCCAGGCCGCAGGCTGCGCCCGGGGCGCACCAGCGCCTCCCAGCTTACCGCATCGAGCTTGCGCAGCAGCAGCACCTCGACTGCGCCGCCGCTGTCCAGCTTTTGCCCGTAGAGGCGAGCGGGTAGCACCTTGCTCTCGTTGGCAACCAGCAGGTCGCCGCGCCGCAGGTATGCGCCGATGTCGCGGAAATGACGGTGTTCGATTTCGCCGCTGGCACGGTCAAGGACGAGCAGGCGCGAGGCATCGCGTGGTTCTAGCGGAGTCTGGGCGATCAGCGTTTCGGGTAGGTGGTAATCAAAGTCGGCAATTCGCATCGCTGATTAGCCGCCACCGCCACCGTTGTTGTTCTCGCCGTTGCCCGCTGGTTTGACTGGATTCGCGCCCGACACCGGAGTATTGACCGGGGCAGCCGCGCCGCCGCTGTCGGTGCCAGGCGCCGGGACGCCGCTGTTGCCGGTCGCGTTGCCGCTGCTACCGGTTCTGCCAGCGCCGTTGTTGAACGAGGGGGTGGGCCTTGACCGCAGCCTGATGGGGGCGCTGTCGCCTGCGTAGCCACGCACCTTGTTCTCCGGCGGGTCCTTGTAGCCCCTGCAGTCCGTCGGCACCTTACCGGCGATGAAGTAATCGCTAACATCGCCTTTAGCTACGGTGCAGACAACCCGCTTGACCACATCGCTGGGCTGGGTGAAGCCGCTAGCCAGGGTCTGGCCGGGCAGGTTGTAGACAATTAGGCGCTTGAAGTCAGGGTTGGCGTAGAAGCTCTCCATAAAATCGTGCCAGATGTACGCCGCGCCCAGCGCGCCAGTGACCGACAGCATTCTCGAGCTGTCGTTATTGCCAACCCAGACGCCGACCACCAGGTTGGGGGTATAACCCATCGTCCAGCTATCTTTGTTGTCGTCGGTGGTGCCGGTCTTGGCGGCGGCGGGGAAGCTGAGTTTCAGCGGGCTATCGGGGCCGAACATCCGGCTGCGGGCGTTGTTATCGCTGAGGATGCTGCTAATCTGGAAGGCAATGCCGGGGTCGAGTACCGCCGTACCTTTGGTGTTGGGGTCAACCTGCTGGATGACCTGCCCGCGGCTGTCGGTCATCTTCAGGATTGGGGTGGCATCCACCTGCCGTCCACCGTTGGCAAAGGTGGCATAGGCGTCAGTTTCCTCTAGCAGGGTAACTTCGCCGCCACCGAGCGCAAGGCTGAGGCCGTACCAATCGGGCGAACGATAGAGGCCGGTCTTGATGCCCATCGCATGGGCCAGGTCCAGCACATTCTGGACGCCAGCAAACTGCAACGTCTTCACCGCTGGGATGTTGAAGCTATTTGCCAGCGCAGTGCGGGCCGTCACCCAGCCGTGATCGTTGTGATCATAGTTGTGTGGCTCGTAGGGTTTAGCCGCACGATAGCCGAACAGGGTATCCACGTCAAGTATCGAGGTGGCGGGGTTCCATCCCTTCTGGAAAGCAGCGGCATAGACAATCGGTTTGAGCGAGGAGCCGGGCTGCCGCTCGCGGGTGGCGACGTTGACCTGACCATCAATCTTGGTATTGTTGTAATCCACACTGCCGACCATCGCCAGGATCTCGCCAGTGTCCGGCTTAAGCACTACCATCGCCGCATTGGTGGCCGATAGTTCCTTCAGCGCCGAAACGCGGGCAACGGCAGCCCGCTCAGCCTCGGCTTGCACCCGCAAATCGAGTGTGGTGGTAACTACCAGCCCGCCGCGACTGACTACATCGGGGCCATACTGGGCATCAAGATACTCCTTCACGTACTGGACGAAGTGAGGAGCCTTGATCTCAGACTTGGCTGGGTGCAGCATGATGGGGGAAGCGGCGGCGGCCTGCTCTTGCTGGTGAGTGATCTTGCCGGTCTTTTCCATCAGGCCCAGCACGATCTGCTGGCGAGCCTTAGCCGCATCCGGGTTCTGGGTTGGGTCATAATTAGAGGGCGATTGGGGCAGACCGGCCAGCAGCGACGCTTCCGACAGGGTCAGTTCGCTGGCGTGCTTGCCGAAGTAGGACTCGCTGGCCGCCTCAATGCCGTAAGCCAGGTTGCCGTAATAGATCTGGTTCAGGTACATCTCAAGGATCTGGTCCTTGCTGTAAGCCTGGGTGATTTGAACGGCGAGGATCGCCTCCCTGATTTTGCGGTCAATGGTGCGCTGGTATTTGCTGTCGGACAGCAGCATAATGCGGGCCAACTGCTGAGTAATTGTACTTGCACCAGATGTACCGCTGCCGCGCACGTTGATAAGCACGGCGCGAACCAGCGCCAGGGGGTCTACACCAACATTGGCGTAGAAGGTCGCGTCCTCGGTGGCAATCGTCGCGTCAATCAAATACTTGGAGATTTTACTGAGCGGTATGTAGGTGCGGCGGCCCTGGTCAAATACTTCGGCCAGCAGGATGCCATTGCGATCGTAGATGCGGGTGGTCTCGAAGCTGTTGCCACCCTGGCTCAGGGTGCTGACGCTGGGTAGGTTGCTGGCATAGACGAAGAAGCCGCCAACCAACCCGCCGATGATCGCGCTGAAGCTGATGAAGAAGACCAGCGCAAGGATGATGAAGACACGCAGGCCCGTGCCGCTCTTCTTCACCACATTGTTGCGCTGCATCAGGAAGACGGGGTAGCGGCGGTCGTTCGCCCCAAGGCGGTGGCCTGGCACGATATGCCGCGCCGCCGTAATCAGGCGGGGCGCGGCAATAGCGGTGGTCGCCAGCCGTCGCTCCTGCAGCGCCTCCAGGCGTGGTGAGCGGCTCACCAGCCGCGCCCCGTGCTTCACCCCGGTGTGTGATAGGGGATAGCGACGCGGGCGCAGCATCGGAATGTGGCTGGGGCTGAGGGCTGAGGGCTGAGGGCTGAGTTCCTCACTATCAGGCATGGCCTCATATAGAGATTCGATCGCGCCCAGGTCGGCATAGTGGCCGTTGCCATTGCCATCAAGGTTGGGCGCAATGAATTGCGCCCCTACAATGTTCGTGGCGGGGCGGTGGCCGTTGCCGTCGGCGCGGTGGCCGTTGCCGTGAGCGGCAGCGGTGGGCGTTTCGATGATGGTGGTGGCGCGCCGCTCAAGGTCGGCGGAGCGCGGCTCATCCGCTGCCGGGGTCGCCGCCTCAATGGGGGCGGTATCGTTGCGCTCAAGCGGTGCTGCTTCAATAATAGCCGTGTCGTTACGCTGCAGCGTTGCCTCGACTGCGTTGCCGTCGCGAGTGATAACTGGCTGGCCGTCCACTGGCGCAGCAAGCCCATCCTGCCCATCAGCCGATGGTGCAGGCGCAACGGTGGGCAACACCATGGTGTTAGCCCTGGTCTGCCGTGACTTTGTGGTTCGCTTCTTGTTATTACCGTTGGACAAGGTGAAAAACTCCTGTCTGATGGTTACACAAAACTAGCCCATCTCGATGCGCCGCCATATATAACGCAAAATATGGGTGATGAGTTACAAAACGGCTAAACCACGTTGTTCAGCGGCGCTGATCTGAGCGCCCTCAATTATACCAGTTGGCGGCAATCAGGTCAAGGTTAAAATCCTCGCTAACAAAGATGGAGCAACCCTTATTGACAGCTCTCATGAAATTGTCTATAATTTCACAAGAGGGCGCAGAACAACCGAACCATTAACCAAAAGGAGATCTTAGCCATGAGTCGCATACATATTGAAACAGCAGCAGAAGTCAATGCCCCGGCAGACGAAGTCTACGCCTTGCTGGCCGACTACCGCAACGGCCACCCTCTGGTGGTACCCCGCGACAACTTCAGCGATTTGAAGGTTGAAGAGGGCGGCGTTGGCGCTGGCACAATCGTTAGCTTCAGCGTCAAAGCGGGTGGGAATACACACAACTACCGGGTTATGGTCAGTGAGCCGCAGCCGGGCCGCGTGCTGGTCGAGTCCGACACGCTCTCCACGGAAGTTACTACCTTCACCGTCACCCCGCTGAATGACAATCGGTCTACAGTGAAGATCACCACCGACATGGATGCCAGCCCCGGCATTCGCGGCTTCTTTGAGATGATGATCGCTCCGCGCATCTTGAAGAGTATGTACGACAAGGAGCTAAAGCAGATCAACGACGTTGCCGTGCAGCGTCACGCACCGGACACAAAGTTATAGTTCGGTAGGGGCGGGTTGCACTCGCCCATTAGTAAAGAGGCAAGACAATGGCGACCCAGGCAATAGACAAGCCGATTCCAGGCATCAAGGAAACGCCGCTGCGCGGGGTGCAGAAGCAGTTTGCCGAAGATCGCCTCGGCCTGTGGCGGCGCTTCAGCCGTGAGCAGCGTGACATCGTGAAGATGCACTTCCTCATCTTTCCGGTGGTGCTGCTCAACACCGCCGAGATGGCGCAGCAAATGCTGGTGGACCAGGCCGATGCCTTCGACAAGATAGCGCAGTTCCCTATCATCCAACTGGCGGTCGGCGAAGGGGTATTCAGCGCGCTCAGCCGCAATGGCGCACATCGCCGCCAGCGGCGGATGGTGCAACCGGCCTTCCAGCCCCGCCGTATCGCCGCCTACGCCGACACGATGGTGGGCTACGGCCAGCGCATCGCGGGTGAGTGGAGCGACGGACAGGTGGTGAACATCGGCCATCAGATGATGCGCATTACCCTGGGTGTGATCGGCAAAACCCTGTTCGACGTTGACGTGCTAGGGGAGGCCGACGAGGTGGGGCGGGCGATTACCACCGCCTTTGAATACTTCGGCGCCGAGATTAAGCGCCCCTTCCCTGTGCCACTCTGGCTGCCGACCCTGCACAACTATCGCATCCACAAGGTAGTGGACCGCCTCGACCGGATTATCTACCGCATCATCAACGAGCGGCGCAAGAACGCTGAGGACAAGGGCGACCTGCTCTCGATCCTGCTGGCCGCCAGGCACGAGGATGGTAGCCCCCTCAGCGACACCGAGGTGCGCGACGAGGCAATGACCCTGTTTCTGGCCGGTCACGAGACCACCGCCGTCGCGCTCACCTGGGCCTGGTACCTGCTCGCCACCCATCCCGACGCTTATGCGAAACTGCAAGCCGAGGTGGAGGGTGTGCTGCAAGGGCGCAGGCCGACGCTCGATGACCTGCCCAACCTGCCCTACACGCTGCAGGTATTCAAGGAGTCGCTCAGGATGTACCCACCCGCCGACAGTTTTGCACGTGTGGCGCTGCACGATGTGGAGATCGGCGGATACGTTATCGCCAAAGACACCACCGTCATCGTCAGCCCCAACGCGCTGCACCACCGCGCCGACTACTTCCCTGAGCCGGACAAGTTCGACCCGCAGCGCTGGACGACGGAGAACGAGAAGCGCATCCCCAAGGGCGCGTACCTGCCCTTCGGCGGCGGCCCGCGCATCTGCATCGGCAACCACTTTGCCACTATGGAGGGTCACCTAATACTCGCCACCCTGGCGCAGATGGCGAACTTCGAGTTGTACCAGTACCACGTGGAGCCGGAGGCGGTGTTCACCACCCGGCCAAAGCACGGCATCAGGATGAGGGTGCATAAGCGAGATTAAAGATTAGAGGTTAAAGATTAAAGATGATGGGACGGATGCGACTGTCATCCGCCCCATCATAATCTACAATCTACAATCTACCTTCTACCTTCTACCCCTCGATGCGGCTGGTCGGTTGCTCAGTGATGGCGCTGGCCCAGTAGCGGGCGGGGCGGATGTAGACATAGGGGCTGGCTGGCTCGACCGC
>QHBQ01000379.1:6072-7987 GCA_003243865.1 Candidatus Chloroheliales bacterium
CCAGCCGAGCGCCAGCAGCCAGGGCAGCAGGCTGCTCCAGGGGCTGGTGGGTTGCGCGTTCGTTAGCGGCATCGGCGGTAGCGGGTTAATCCCAACCAGGTTGGCCCCGCCGCCAGCCTGCCCCACCTTGGGCGCGGTCTGGTTGGCAACTTCCTCGCTGACCAGCTTGACCACCACATCATCGAAGTTGTTAGTCTGGTAGCCCGCGACGTGCATCGTGGTGGTGTTGCCGGGGTTGCCGCTGTTGGCAGGTGCGCCATCCGGCATGGGGGCGTAGGTGAGGAACACGAACTTGCCGAGGGTCATCGCTGCCATCTGGCGGAAGATGAACTCACCCTCATCGCTGAGGCCGCTGGCGGCAATCGGAAAGATCTTGATGCCGCGACTGGCGGCCATCAGGCTGAGGGCGGGGTACTGCTGCTCGTCGGCGTAATCGAGGTGCGGCGGCGCATCGCCGACCAGGAAGGCGAGGCGCAGGTTGTGGCCGTTGCTCTGGCTCCAGCCCGCCAGGTTGATGGTGTCGAGCAGCCCGGCGTTGATGTCTTCCGGGTAATCGCCGCCATTGTAGGCAACCAGGGTGTCAAGCTCCTGGGCGAAGACGTTGACATCGCTGGTGAAGTCCCACTTGCGAGTAACGTACTGATTGTCGGCGCCGCGGTCGCGGTAGGTGACCAGCGCGAGGCGCAGATGCGGCGCACTCGGTACCTGGCTGATGCGCGCGGCGATATTGTGTACCGACGACTTGATCTTGGCGATCTCATCGTCCATGCTGCCGGTCGAGTCAATCAGGAAGACGACATCGAGGTTCACCTGCGGGTCGGGCGCGATGGCGAGGGTAACGCTGGCGGTGTCGCTGCCGCTGCCGCGCACCAGGCTGGCCGTTGCGCTGGCCTGATCGCGGCTCACGGTGATGTCGAGCTTCTGGGCGCGGCCAGCGCCTTGCACCGCGCGGGGGAAGAAGACTACCCGCCCATCGCTGGTGGTGCGCCCGCTGAACAGGGTCTGGCCGTTGCTGCTGATCTGCACCGTCGCGTCGGCGACCGGCCGCTGCTGGCTGTTCAGCGCCTGCACGAAGTAGCGCTCCGCCAGGTCGGGCGCAAAGCTGCGCGGGCCGACGTAACCGTTCAGGTAGCTGAGGAAGGCGGCATAATTGCCGTTGTCGTCCACCTCCGAAGCCCGCAGCGGGTTCTGATCCTGCGCGGGTTGCAGCGGCTGCCCATTGCCGCCATTGGCAGGGCGGTCACTGGGGTTAGGCGCTGCTGGCGTGCTGGCAAGCGCCGCTGGCATACCAGCAGCGCCGTCACTTGGCGCAATATAACCTAGACCTCCCGCACTCAATGCTGGGCCTCGCCCCGCACTGGAGGAGCCGCCGACCCCAGCGGGGGCAGCCTGGGGCATCATCATCGCAGCGGTTGGCGCCGCCACTGCAGACAAGCTACTGCCCCGCGCGGACGAGGAATTGTAGCTGTATGCCGGGCCACCACTGGGAACACTGGAGGTCATGCTTATCACATTCGATCCGCGATTGCCGCTCCCCAGCGCCAGGCTGGCAACGACCACAATCAGACCTGCCACCGCCACGATCGGCAGGTACAAACGCATCTTACGCATTACATCACGTCCTTTCTGAGTGCAAACTGTTGAACCGTCAAATGTTGGTTAACACAAAGACGCCGCCCGCCGCAGATTAGTTCCCCAAGCCGCACCAAAGGTGCTATAATAGCGGCAAAGGCATGAGCTACTCTAAAATGTAGTAACGCAAAAAGTCCCTAACGGGGGTGGGGGAGAATCTTGACCTTCCACCATCCTAAGCCCTCCGCTGGGGGCTTTAGCTGGCTACTACAATCTACAATCAGGAGGTTTATATGAAGGCAGTTGGCGTGACCCCGAAGCAGGCGAACAGCGCCCATCTGGT
>QHBQ01000379.1:8066-8897 GCA_003243865.1 Candidatus Chloroheliales bacterium
TCGTTCGGCATCGTCGAGCAGGTCGGTGAGGGCGTGAGCGACTGGCAGGTTGGCGACTACGTGGTAGCCACCGTGCGCCGCCCTGATGGCTGCCCCAATTGCCTGCTTGCTGAAAGCGATATGTGCCTGTGGGGTACCTATACAGAGCGCGGCATCAAAGGGCGGCATGGCTACCTAACCGAGTATTACGTGGACAAACCGGATTTTTTGATTCACGTGCCGAAAGAGATGGCCGACCTCGCCGTGCTGCTGGAGCCGACCTCAGTGGCGGAGAAGGGTATCACTCAGGCGTTCAAAATTCAGGAGCGGCTCTACTGGCAGCCCCAGAACGCGATCGTCACCGGCGCGGGGACGCTCGGTTTGCTGGCAACCTTCCTGCTACGCGCGCGTGGCCTGAACGTTTACACTATGGCCCGCACCGCGATGCCCTACCTCAACGGCGAACTGGCCGAGGTCAGCGGCGCACGCTACGTCAACAGCAAGGAGAAATCGCTCACCCAGTTGGCAGCCGAGATTGGCAACGTTGACTTTATCTTCGAGGCAACTGGGGCCAGTTCGCTCATCTTCGAGGCGATGGCGATCATCGGCAACGATGGCGTCCTCTGCCTGGCCGGGTTGAGCAGCAGCAGCAACACGCTGCAGGTTCCCGCCGACGCCATCAACATGGAGTTGGTGCTGGGCAACAAGCTGATCTTCGGCACGGTCAACGCCAACCGCCGCTACTTCGAGGCGGGCCTGAAGGACCTCGCCACCATCGAGCAGCAGTGGCCGGGGCTGCTCGCTCGCCTGTTCACCAACCGCATCCAGAGGCTGGACAACTTCGCCGCTGCG
>QHBQ01000079.1 GCA_003243865.1 Candidatus Chloroheliales bacterium
CAGTCGAACAAGTGTTATGACAAATGAACTATGATCACTATAATGACAGTTATGTTACTCATTACAAGAATCTCACGCTGGATGTGTCGCCTGCTCAGCTCTCATCGCCCCGCGCAAAGAAGTCCTCAGCCCACTCCCTTTGAGCAGGTGCTTGAGTTACCTTAACTTACGGCTGCACCATCACCTTGATAGCCTTGCGTTGGTCCATCGCGGCATAGCCATCGGGTACGCCGTTGAGGTCTACAGTCATGGTCAGTACGGGCGAGGGGTCGAACTTGCCCGCGACGATGTCAGCCATTAGCTCAGGGATGTAGGCGCGGACAGGGGCGGGGCCACCGCGCAGGCCGATGTTGTTGTAGAACATATTGCTAATGTTGATGACGGGTTGCTCGGCAGGCACACCCACGAAGCCGATGTTGCCGCCGGGCCGCACGATGCCTAGCGCGGTGTCGAAGGTGGTCTGGGTGCCGACGCACTCCATTACGTGAGGCACGCCGCCGTTGGTCATGTCCATCACGAGGTCGTTAGCGGCAGCGCCCGCCCCGGTAATAATGTCGGTGGCACCGAACTGCCGTCCCAGCGCGGCGCGGTCATCGTGGTGGCTGAGCAGGATGATGCGCTCTGCGCCCAGCCGCTTGGCCGCAATCACGGCGCAAAGGCCGACCGCACCATCGCCGATGACTGCCACGGTGCTGCCCGGAGTTACGCCCGCGCAGACTGCGGCGTGATGACCGGTGCCCATCACATCGGTGAGCGGTAGCAGAGACTTAAGCAGCTTCTGGTCGTTGCCAATCTCAGCAGGGACAACTACCAGAGTGCCATCGGCTAGCGGTACTCGCGCGGCCTGTCCCTGCCCGGCATCATTGCCGCTGTCGCCACCCCAACTCTGCCTGTGGCGGCAGGAGGTATATAGGCCAGCCTGACAGAAATCGCAGGTGCCGTCGGTGATGAAGAATGGGGCAATTACGCGGTCGCCTTTCTTGATGGTCTTCACCTCGCTGCCCACTTCCTCGACGATGCCCATGAGTTCGTGTCCTGTGCGCGTGCCGGGTTGCGGCTTGTTGACGCCGCGATAGAACCACAGGTCAGAGCCGCAGATGGCGGCGTGGGTAATCTTCACCACCGCGTCAGTGGGCTGCTTGATTACCGGGTCGGATACATTCTCCACGCGCACATCATGTGGACCATAATATACAGTTGCAAGCATTATAGTTGCTCCTTTTTATAAAATGAGCGGGATCGTTGCTTGCGGGANCCAGCGGGGGCCGGGCTGAGATCAGCCGCGGTACTCCTCCTCGTTCACCGGCTCCAGCCAGGTGGTGGTGCCGAAGGTAATCGCCATGTGCGTCATCGCCTGCGGTTCGTCCGGGTGGGTCCCGTGCCAGTGTTCCGCGCCCGGCGGGATTCGTGCCACATCGCCCGGCGCGGCATCCGCCGCACCCTCCCCGCGCACTTGCACCCGCCCGTGGCCCTCCAGGAAGTAGAGCGTCTGCTCGCCGGTATGCTTATGCCAATGCGTGCGCCCGCCGTGCGCAAAGGTCACCCGGCCGACGCTCACCGGCTCCCCCTGACCCGCCGCGACCGCCCGGATCTGGACGGTACCCGTGAAGTTGTCGGCGCTCCCTGGCTGCGCCGGTAGGTCTTCCGCGTGCTCGAAAACTAGGCTCATATGCTTGTTCCTTTCCTATTCAGGGCCGCCCGGGTTGTCCACATGGGTCCGCCCGGCTCGGCTCTGAGTCCCACGATTCAGCCGCTGGTTTGCCTTCTAAACTCCCTTTTCCTCAAACACGCGCTTGGCGATGGTCACGGCCGTATTCGCGGTCGGCCAGCCCGCATAGAAAGCCAGATGTGTGATTACCTCGATCAGCTCGTCGCGGCTGACCCCATTGTCGAGCGCGCGCTGCAAATGAAACGGTAGCTCGTTTGTGCGGTAGAGCGCGATCAGGGTGGCGACTGTGATCAGGCTCCGATCGCGCTTGGATAGCCCAGGCCGATCCCAGACTTCCCCAAACAGGACGCGCTCGGTGTAGTCGGCCAGTGCGGGGGCAATGTCGCCGAAGGGCTTGCCAGCCGCCGTTGGCTCATCCGCCATAACAGGACCTCCTTGTTGTGTTGTTCATATATCGCTGCAACGATGTTGGGTTTAGAACAATATAAAATAACGATTATGCGCGTCATTATTTACCCCCAGCAGGGCAGCTAAGGTCTGCGGGCGCGCACCATCAGCACCTCGTTCGTCAGCACTACACCACCATCATCGGCAGGGTGGGCCTTGAAGAAGGCAACCATATCGTTCATCAGCGCCTGCTGCACTTCGGGAGTTTGCTTGTAGTAAAAAGGCCGCATCGTGCCAGTGGCATCGAACATTGCTTGCGCCCCCTGCTCTGCGCTGGCAAAGCGCCAATCGTGGTGTACGAACTGATGCTCAACCTCGACGAAGCCAGCCTTAGTGAGCAGCTCTTGGTGCAAGGCGGGGTCGCCCATGTCCCACAGGCCGGGGGTGCCAGGCAACGGCGGGCCAGCGGCATAGGGGGCCGCCACATCGGCAGTGCCAGCCAGTTCGCAACGGCTGGGGTCGGCCCAGACCGCCAGGGCGATGCGCCCATGTGCCGCCAGTTCGCGGCGCATCCCGCGCAGCATCGCCAGCTTGTCGGGAACGTACATCAGGCCAAGCTGGCTGAGGACGACGGTATAGGTGTGAGGCTTGACTTCGAGCGCCTCGGCGTCCATCTCCATCCAGGTAATGTCAGTGTAGCCCTCATGTTCTGCCGTTTTCGCCGCGATGGTGAGCAGTTGTGGCGATATGTCGGTGCCAACTACCACCGCTTTCTCGCCCAGACGACGGCGGGCAGCCAGCGCTACCACGCCGCTGCCGGTTGCCACATCAAGCACGCGGTCGCCAGGAACGACCTCAGCGTAGTCAACCAACTGCTCGGCGAGCGTGGTGGTAAGGCGGCCAAGCTGGCTGGCCCAGTCCTCTGCGGCGAGGTCCCAGCCCTTCTTCTCGCGAGCCTTGAAGCGGGCGGGGTCGAATTCATCGCTCATA
>QHBQ01000387.1 GCA_003243865.1 Candidatus Chloroheliales bacterium
TGGGTGCGAATCTGATGCTCGGATTTACGCGCCAGGCCGAGCCAGACGTGGCGGGTGTTGGCGGCGGTCATGGGCAGAGTGGGGTAATGGAGCGGCGTTACCTGCGCGGAGGGGTGGAGGTGGGACAGGGCATCAGCAACCGCCGCACGTGTGCGCCTGTCACCGACTACCCGCAGGTAGACCGCTGCCTGGTGGGGGGTGCCGAGTTGACCAAGGTCGCACCAGACGATGTAGGGAGGCGTGCCCAGCATTTTGTTCCACCAGCCACCGATGCCACGCTGGTACAGGCCCTCACGAATGCCCAGCCAGAACTCGCGCATCTCCATAACTGGCACCATGTCCTCGCGCCCAAGGGTGACCAGGTAGGAGACGCTACGGCTTTCCGCAGTTTGGGCCATCCTCTTCTGGTGGTGTAGGGTGTATATGACGAACAAGGTAGCGGTGACCGACAAAGCCACCGCGCTGACCAAACCCAGCACGGCTAGCGGTTCGTGAGCGATGCGCTCGGCGCTGCGCTGCAAGATAATGTCCCACCTCAGCCGCCCGCCACTGCCCGATTTTATAGCGTCGAAGACACGTCCCAGGTCGGGCCATAGCCCCACGTACAGGGCGTAGAGAATTGCTGAAAACCAGATGAAGGTGAGGAAGAGCTTTATGGCGCGCATTTATCTAATTGTCCTGTCCGTTGGTTGGTATTCACTGGGGCGGGGCAGCTAGCAGCAGATTGCCAACCGCCCCATCCGCCCCTGCCTTTGCGGTGGTTTTTATTGTCATCACCACCTCACGCGACTGACCATCAGTAGGCGAAGTCTTCGTCGGGATTGTATTCTTCTTCGTAACTACTGCTGGGGTGTGGTTGTTCGCCAGCTCCGGCCTGCCCCACGTCGTGGCGACTGTCCAGCATCAAGTAGTCACGGGCAACTATTTCGACCGCAGTACGCTTTTGTCCCTCTACTTCGTACTGGCGGTAGTGCAGCCTGCCTTCGACGTAGATGAGGCTGCCGATGGCGAGGTATTGGCTGACGGTCTCGGCGTTGCGCTCCCAGAAGGTGACGCGATGCCATTCGGTGTTCTCGACCAGGTTACCCTGCTGGTCGCGGTAACGATTGTTGGTGGCGAGGTTGACGGTAGCGACCGCTCTGCCGCTCTGCGTGTATTTCAGTTCGGGGCTGGCTCCCAGGTGGCCGATAAGCTGGACTTTGTTGAGACTTCTGGACGACATGGTGGTTCTTCCTTTCGCTAGTTAGTGGTGGTCTGGTCTCGCCGCCGAGCGCTAGTTTGTTGGTTGCCCGGCACGTGCGGGTTGGGGTTTATGCCTCGGTTGCCATGCTTCCTCCTTTCTCTGCCCCTCCTTTATCCTTGCTCGGTGCGTCCTTGCCCGGCCCCGCGCCGGGGTTGCGCCAGAGTGGGGCGGTTGGGGCCGTACTGTGCGCCGGGCGGCGGCAGGTGGAAGGCCGCACCTTCGGGAGTGTCCTCGACGCTGCCATATGCCGCGGGGTTGGGCATTGGGATAGGTGGAGCGTCATCGTCGTAGGCGCTTTCCTCGCGGTGGCGTTTCCGCCACCGTAGCCGGTTGATGACGCGCAATATGATGATCAAGCCCACGAACAAAGCGATGGCAATCAGCGCCCATGCCAGTATGTTGAAGCTGCCGCTACCGCTATTTGTCGCTGGCGCGCTGGCAGCGGTTGCGGGCGGTGGCGCCTCCGCGACGACCAGCCCGGCAGTCGCCGTCGGGTTCGCAGCCAGGATCGTCTGACCATCCGTACCGCTGCCCGGTGGGACGGTGGGAGCATTAACCGGCGGGTGGCTGTCAATGATGAACGGCACCAGGGTTACGGAAGGCGGTGGGGCGCTAGCAACCGCCAGCGCCGTGGGCGACGTTTCTGCCACGCTGGAGTTTACATCCACTGGGGTGCTGGAAGGCTCTGACGTAGCGGGTAGCGCAATCGTGGTCGCAGTTGGCAGAGCGGCATTGCTACCGGCTGATGCCACTACGGTTGGCAGGTCACTGGGATGCTCAGGTGCCGGGCCTGACGGCGGTATCTCGGTGACAGTCCAGGCTGGTGGGGGGCTAGCCCCGATGCGCGGTGGGGTGGGGGAGGGTAGCGGCAAGGTCGTTACTGGTTCGGAAGTAGCCGTTGCCACTGCTGCTGGCGGCACCGGTGCGGTAGAGCCAGTGGTAGCTATAGAGAATGTGACCGCAGCGTTTGCATTCAGCGTAGCAGTCTGCCAGGGTCGGATCAGCCAGCCCGCTTCGCAGTTATCGCGCATCCGCATCGCTGGCAAGCGCAACCCGACCCCGCCGCACTGCCCGCTTGCGACCCTGACCGCCCAGCCGCGAAAGCTCATGCCAGCCGCCTGGGTTGCTGCCTGCCCTTGTCTTCGCTCGACGGTGAAGTGGAACCCGCCGCCCGCGTCGGTACGAACACTGTCTACCGCCTCGAACTCGACCACATTCGCAGAAGGGTGTGCGCCCCATGCCTCAAGCAATATCTCTATCCCAACCTTATTCTTCCCCTGTACCAGGCCGCTGATCTGGTCAGCGGGAACGTCGGCAAGGGTGTAGCTTACCCCGACGCTTATCACCCAGGAGATAGCAAGTATGATAGCGAGTAGGGCGATGCTCACCTGATGGTGCCGTGCGCGAGGCCACCGTACCCGCGAGGGGGCAGCTGTCAGGGAGTGCGCGCTCATGGTGCTGCTATCCCCGGCTGGGGGCAGCATGGTCGCCTTCATCATCATCATCGGTCTCATTATCCTCGTTGTCCAGGTTATCTTCATCTTCGGGGCGTGGGGCGATTACCCGCCGCAGTACGCGGGGGAGCGCTAGCGCACCTGCCGCCAGCAGCAGGGCCAGCACGCCCAGCACGTTTTGCGCGTTAATCAGCC
>QHBQ01000517.1 GCA_003243865.1 Candidatus Chloroheliales bacterium
ACCTTGAGGAAGTACCAGCCGCCAGCTACCCGGCTGCCCTGGTAGCTGGCGCTGCCACTGGCGCCGAAGCCGACGGGATAAACCGGCCCGTCACCTAGAGCCAGGCCGAAATCGGGCGAAACCTGCTTACCCGTGCTGGTTGGGCAGCCTGCCCCCGGCGCGAGGCTGGGCAGAGCGAGCGGACGCTGGCGTAGCGTCGCCCAGGTCTCGGGCGAGGCAGGCGACTGGTTGGTGCTGTCTGCGACCGGCGTAGCAGCGGGTGAGCGACCGTTCTGATAATCGGCCAGCCGCTGCGGGTCTACCCGCTCGATCGAGTCGGCCATCTTTAGCAGTTCGGCATCGCTCACGTTCTCAGGGGCGAAGATGCTGACCTGGGTTAGCGGGTACTGGGCATCCTGGTTGGCGAAGTAGACGAAGGCGTAGCGGTCCTGGCTGGGGCCGAGGCGCACATCGTGATACAGCTCGATGATGCGGTCGGTGCGTCGGTAGCGGGCGGCCAGTCGGTCGCTGTCGCTCATGTAACCGCCGGAGGCTTTGTAGTTGGGATCGCCTATTGCGGCGAGTGGGTTCGGCACGGTAACTGGCCGATTCAACTCATCCCCCGCTCGTACTACTTCAACGCGGCTAAATACGTGCAGCCTCATGATCTGCTGGTCCTGGCCGGGTGTGTTCTTTTGGTATTCGATGTACCAGCCATAGCGGGATAGTTCCTCAGTGACTGTGACCGTGCTGGTGCCGCTTATCGCGTAGCTCACCATAGGCATACTAATGTCGCCCAGTTTATACCCGCTTGGCAGAGCGGTAGGCAGCCTGAAGTTGGGTTCGTTAGCCATAATCTGCGCGAAGTCGGCGAGGGTGTAGGTGTGAGGAACGGGATAGAGCGACCACGTTGGCGTGACATCGCTCTGCTGACTTGCTGGCGAAGTGGTCGCCTGTTGGGTGGAGTATGCATCTGGGCAGCCAACGGCGGATTCTTCTATAGGATAACCAATTACACACGGGGTTGGCGTGTTGGCTGGAACACTGCCAACCACCACGCCCGTTGCCAGGTTGCCCTTCAGACCGGCCGGGCCGAGCATTATAAACAGGAGCGCGGCAATAGCAAGTGCGTCGAGGCCAACCAGCAGCGGGCGGAGGCGAAGGTGCGGCCAGAGGGCGCGATGCGGCTTCTGCTGCTCTACCTGCCCGCTGATGCGCGGCCAGATGTCGGTACGCGGTGCGGTGGCGGCGAGGTTGCGCAGTGAGTCCTTAATCTGTTCATCGTTCATTTTACAGTCTCCTTATCCAAGGTGAGCGGGCTGGCAGCGTATTCGTTCGCCAGCCAGGGGTAGCGTTCGCGGATGATGCGCTCAAGCGCCAGCTTGCCGTAGTGCAGCCGCGACTTGACCGTGCCGACGTTCGCGCCCGTAATGGTGGCAATCTCGTTTTCGCTGAAGCCGGAGTAATACTTCAGCACCAGCGCGGCGCGCTGCGCCTCCGGCAGTTGGGCCAAGGCCAGTTGCATCGTCGCGCTCTGCTCGTCGCGCACCGCCTCAGTGTGGGGGTCGGCAGACGAGGGTGTGTTGTCGTCGAGTGGTTGGGGTTGAGGCTTGCGCCGCTTCTTCAGCGCGGCGTTGCTCAGGATCTTGTACAGCCAGGGGCGAAAGGGGCGGCTGGGGTCATAGCGGCGAATATGCAGGTAGGCGTCGAGGAAAGCGTCCTGGGCGGCATCCTCCGCCGCGCCGCGCTCTCCGGTGATGAGGTAGGTGAAGCGCAACGCCTCGCTCTGGTAACGCCGCACAATCACGGCGTAAGCGGCGGTATCCCCGCTGCGGCACAATCTCAGCGCCTCGTCCTCATCCAGCCATTGATAGTTCATTGCCTTGCCCCTTGCCTGTGAGTATACTCTAACTTATACTATCCAGCAGGGCGATAAAAAGTTCATCAGGCGCGGCGAACCCACCAGGGCGGGCCACCGCCCCCCCTACAGCATATCTGCCAGAGAGATAACGATGCCACCCACCGACCAACCACTTTCAACTTTCAACTTTCAACTTTCAACTCCGCCGCAGCTCCTCTTCGTCCACGGCAGCGGTGGCAGCGCGGACTCGTGGTATTACCAGACGCGGGCATTGCGCGGCGCGGATGCACTGACCCTGCCGGGCCACGCCGTCGCGCTGGCCCGGCCGCCCTCACCGAGCAGTCCGCCGATCCCGGACCAGCTCTGCCCCAGCGTGGATTCCTGCGCCGATTACCTGGCCGATTATATAGTGGCGAAGGGTTATCCACCTCGCAGCGTCGTCACAGTCGGCCACTCGCTGGGCGGGGCGATTGCGATGCGCCACGCGCTGAAGTACCCAGAGCAGCTCACCGCGATTATCCTGGTTGGCAGCGGCGCGCGGCTGCGGGTGCGCCCCGAACTGCTTGCCGCGCTGGAGCATGATTACCCCGCAGCGGTGGAGATGCTGATACAAGGTTACTTCGGCGCGGACGCCGACCCCGCGCTGGTCAAAGGCACCCGCCGCAAGCTGCTGCGCCTGCCCAACACGGTGACGCTCAACGACTTCCGCCTCTGCAACGAGTTCGACATGATGAACGAGGTGGAGAATATCACCCAGCCCACCCTGCTCATCTTCGGCAGCAGCGACCCGTTCACCCCGCCCAAATACGGTGAATGGCTGAGAGAGCATCTGCCCCACGCTCGTCTGGCGATCGTTCCCAGCGAAGGGCATATGTTCCCGCTGACTCGTGCTACTGAGGTGAACCGGCTGATCCGCACTTTTATTCAGGGGCAGGAGGGGTTAGCTACAGCTTTGCCTACAGCTCCAGCAGAATGGTGTGTGATGCATGCATCAACATGAGTCATCCCCAATTTAGGGCGGCAAAAAGCCCCCAGCGGGGGTTGGGGGAGAAATGCTGCCCAGCCGCAATGCCACCCAGCCACGCAGCATAGAGCGCGCAGATGAGCATGACTGGTGCTTCGAGATTTCTCCCCCAACCCCCGCTGGGGGCTTAGTTGGTTGCTGGTTCACCCCACTCGGGGCTTAGTTGGTTGCCGGTTCACCCCGCTGGTTAATTCGCTAGCAACAAACTTCGGGATGACTCGTGTTTTTGCATTGCTCAGGCGGCGGGCTTATCGGTGCTGCGCTCGATTGGTACGCCGACGCTGCTGCCCCACTCCGTCCAACTGCCATCGTAGTTACGCACATGAGGATAGCCGAGCAGGTAGGTCAGCACAAACCAGGTGTGGCTGCTACGCTCACCGATGCGGCAGTAGGCGACCACATCCTTGTCGGGCGTAATATCCATACCGCCATATAGCGTCTTCAACTCCTCAGCGGGCTTGAAGGTGCCGTCCTCGGCGGCTGCCTTCGCCCAGGGGATGTTCTTGGCGGTGGGGATGTGGCCCGCCCGCTGTGCCCCCTCTTGTGCGTAGCCGGTCATCGCCAGCATCTCGCCGCTGTACTCTTGCGGGCTGCGCACGTCAATCAGCCGTCGCTTGCCATCTTGCAGCCCCTTCAGCACCTCGTCGCGGAAGGCTCGCACGCTGACGTCGCGATCCTTCGCCTTGTACTTGGTGGGCGGATAGCTGACGTCGTTCTTGCTGAGGGGGCGGCTCTCGGCAATCCACTTCGCCCGCCCGCCGTCCATCACGCGGCAGTCCTTATGCCCGTAATACTTGAACAGCCAGAAGGTGTAGGTGGCGTACCAGTTGTTCTTGTCGCCGTAGAACACGACCGTGGTGTCATTGCTGATACCCTTGCTGCTCATCAGCTTCTCGAAGCCTTCCTTGTCCACGAAGTCGCGCATCAGCGGGTGCTGCTCCTCGGTATGCCAGTCCAGCTTGACCGCGCCGGGGATGTGGCCCTGCTCGTAGAGCAGCACGTCCTCGTCCGACTCGACGATGCGTATCTTGGGGTCGTCAAGATGCTCGGCCACCCACTCGGTGCTGACCAGCGCCTCTGGGTGAGCATATGCCTTAAACTTCTGTTCGCTGCTATCCGACATTGTTGTTTCCTCCTATATTAGCATTTGGATGATGTTAAATATTGTGCTGCCAGGGCAGGGTGGCAAGTCGCTTAAGCTCAACTGCTGTAAATAGCTATACACCAAGTGTAACATCTGTGCCGACTTTTGTCAAACGAAGCTGTTTTAATTCGGGGGTTGTTGCAGAGTGGGCAAGGGCGCAATGAATTTGCGCCCCTACATCAGTTTCGCGCTTGTAGGGGCGTGATGAATCGGGCCTTGGCGCCGACTTTGCAGCAGCCTTAGTTCTAATTCATAGGGCGCTGTATGGCGCGAAAGCGGCCGTAATGCTATACTTGCGCAGCAAGCGATGTTCTCATTGCCTACCGCGCCAGGAGCATCTGATTGTATAGCGAAAACCGTATTACTATCAACGCGCCAATGCCGCTCATCTTCGCCGCTAGCGCCAACATCGAGGATTGGCCGCGCATCCTGCCGCACTACCGCTACGTCAGGCCCAGGCACTGGCCTGATGGTTGCGCCGTCTACGCAATGTCAGCCTGGCGCAACTTCTGGCCGGTCAACTGGACCAGCACCCAGGAAGTAATCCCACCCGACCAGCCGAGTGGTCCGCTGGTGCGCTACAAGCACGTAAAAGGCGTCACGCAGGGCATGGATGTGGAGTGGAGCTTCACCCCTACCAATGCGGGCATTCTGGTGCGCATCAGCCACGACTTCCACCCCGGCTGGCCGCTGCTTGGCGGCTGGCCTGCTCAGTTGGTGGTCGGCCGCCTCTTCGTCGAGAACATCGCGGACAAAACTCTGCATGGCATCAAGCGCTACGTCGAGCGAGGGAACTAACCCCTCCCCCTTGGGGAGGTTGGGTGGGGGAGCAAGGCGAATACTCAGCGATTAGAAAAGGAACTGTAATGTCCAACCATCGCGTAGTGATTACCGGAATAGGCGCGATTACCCCAATTGGGCATGGCCGTGAGGGGTTGTGGAATGGCCTGCGCCGCAACGTTTCGGCGGTGCAGCATATTGACCGCTTCGACCCCGACGGCTTCCGTTCGCAGAATGCCGCCCAGGTCAACGATTTCGACCCGCTCACCTACATGAACGAGCGCCGCGCCCATCGCCTCGACCGCTTTGCCCAATTTGGGATGGCTGCCTGCCGCCTGGCAGTGGCCGACGCCTGCCTGGAGTTGGGCCGCGATGAGGCTGAGGTTGCCGGTATCTACCTGGGCAGCGCGTTGGGCGGCATCATCTACGCCGAGGAGCAGCACAGCAACTATATGCGCGAGGGGCTGCACGCGGTCAGCCCCACTCTGGCGGTGGCGGTCTTCGGTGGGGCCAGCCCCTCGAACGTGGC
>QHBQ01000317.1 GCA_003243865.1 Candidatus Chloroheliales bacterium
AAATTCGGGATGACTCATGTTTATTGCGTGCATGACATATTATTGCTGCTGGAGCTGTAGGCAAAGCTGTAGCTAACCCCTCCTGCCCCTGGATAAAACCGCGGATCAGCCGGTTCACCTCAGTAGCATGGGTCAGTGGGAACATATGCCCTTCGCTGGGAACGATTGCCAGGCGAGCGTCGGGCAGATGCTCGCTCAGCCATTCGCCGTATTTGGGCGGAGTGAGCGGGTCGCCGCTGCCGAAGATGAGCAGGGCTGGCAAGGCGATCTTCTCCACCTCGTTCATGATGTCGAACTCGTTGCATAGGCGGAAATCGTTGAGCGTCACCATGTTGGGCAGGCGTAGCAGCTTGCGGCGGGTGCCTTTGACCAGCGCGGAGTCGGCGTCCGCGCCGAAGTAGCCTTGTAGTAGCATCTCCACCGCCGCTGGATAATTATGCTCCAGCGCGGCAAGCAGCTCGGGCCGCACCCGCAGCCGCGCGCCGGTGCCAACCAGGATAATCCCGCCAAGCTGCTCTGGGTACTTCAGCGCGTGGCGCATCACGATTGCCCCCCCCAGCGAGTGGCCGACCGTGACCACGCTGCGTGGCGAATAACCCTTCGCCACAATATAATCGGCCAGATAATCGGCGCAGGCATCCACGCTGGGGCAGGGTTGCTCTGGGATCGGCGGACTGCTCGGCGAGGGTGGTCGGGCCAGCGCGGCGGCATGGCCAGGCAGGGTCAGCGCATCCGCGCCGCGCAATGCCTGGGTCTGGTAATACCACGAGTCGGCGCTGCCACCGCTGCCGTGGACGAAGAGGAGCTGCAGCGGAGTTGAAAGTTGAAAGTTGAAAGTTGAAAGTGGTTGATCAATCGGTGGCATCGTTATCTCTCTGGCAGATATACCGTAGGGGCGGGCGGTGGCCCGCCCTGGTGGGTTCGCCGCGCCGATGAACTTTTCCCTTTACCAGTGGGCAGATTACCGTAGGGGCGGGCGGTGGCCCGCCCTGATGGGTTCGCCCCGCCTGATGAACTTTTTATCGCCCTGCTGGATAGTATAAGTTAGAGTATACTCACAGGCAAGGGGCAAGGCAATGAACTACCAATGGCTGGATGAGGACGAGGCGCTGAGATTGTGCCGCAACGGGGATACCGCCGCTTACGCCGTGATTGTGCGGCGCTACCAGAGCGAGGCGTTGCGTTTCACCTACCTCATCACCGGGGAGCGCGGCGCGGCAGAGGATGCCGCCCAGGACGCTTTCCTCGACGCCTACCTGCACATTCGCCGCTACGACCCCAACCGTCCCTTCCGACCCTGGCTGTACAAGATACTGAGCAATGCCGCGCTGAAGAAGCGGCGCAAGCCCCAGCCCGAACCACTTGACGACAACACGCCCTCGCCCGCCGACCCCCACACTGAGGCGGTGCGCGACGAGCAGAGCGCCACGATGCAACTCGCCCTGGCCCAACTGCCGGAGGCGCAGCGCGCCGCGCTGGTGCTGAAGTATTACTCCGGCTTCAGCGAAAACGAGATTGCCGCAATTACGGGCGCGCACGTCGGCACGGTCAAGTCGCGGCTGCACTACGGCAAGCTGGCGCTTGAGCGCATCATTCGCGAACGCTACCCCTGGCTGGCGAACGAACACGCCGCCAGCCCGCTTACCTTCGATAAGGAGACTGTAAAATGAACGATGAACAGATTAGAGACTCGCTACGCAACCTCGCCGCCACCGCACCGCGCACCGACATCTGGCCGCGCATCAGCGGGCAGGTGGAGCAGCAGAAGCCGCGCCGTGCGCTCTGGCCGCACCTTCGCCTCCGCCCGCTGCTGGTTGGCCTCGACGCACTTGCTATTGCCGCATTGCTGTTTATAACGGTTGGCCCACTCGGCCTGGTCAATCCACCCGCGCAGCGGCTTGGCCCCAACAGTGGGATCGCCCACCCGGCGACGCAGCCTGCGGGCATCTCTCCAACCCAGGCAACCAATGACCCGATCGTCGGTAATCTACGCGACGATGGCTCGCCCTACCACACCCTCACCGACTTCGTGCAGCGCAAGGCGGGCGACCCCGACCTGATGCTGCCCACCTACCTGCCAGCGGGCTACAAGTTGAGCGATATTGACACGCACGGTATGTTTCTGGTTGGCACCACCGCTAGCGGCAAGACCGTTACCGAGACGATTCGCAACCACCCCTGGCAGGCGAACTACCAGCGGACATCGCCCAACCTGCTACCACGGCTGATGGACATTAGGGTTGGTCTGCGCGGCCCACAAGACTCAAGCGCCGATTTCTACAAGAACTTGGTTGGCGACACCAACCCCGCCACGCTCATCGCCCGCTATCAGCGCCCCGACCGCAGCATCGAGCTATATCATAACGATGCCTATGCGCCGAAGAGCCAGATTGCCTACGTCTTTGTCAACGACCCCAACAATAGCGGGCAGATTATGGTCGCTTTCATCATCGAAGCCACCTACGAGATCAGCAACGACGACCTGCTGAAGCTGGCCGACTCAATTGAGCAGGTGGACCCAGAGCATCTGACTAGCTACAGGTACGGACGCACACCCGAGGATCAGCAGAGCGACCAACTGGTGATGGTTCGTACCCTCGTGTCCCGTAGCGGGATTGACCTTAGCACGGTCAAGGTAAAGAACAACTTCACCCTCGCCGAGCTCACCGACTTTATGGACGGCGCTGCCAGCTATATGCTGCCCAGCGCCCTGCCTGCAGGATACAAGATGGTGGACGACATCGGTGCTGGCATCTATGGCTACGATATAACCGATACCACCGGTGTACGACGCATGGTTGTCGAGCCTTCACAATTTGGCTGGTACGTAGAATACCATAAGGACATTGCTGGTCAGGACCAGCAGATCATGAGGCTACACGAATCCGGTCATGTCAGAGTCGCACGCGCCGGTGATACACTCAGGCGCTCAGTAACCTTGCCCAACCCGCTTGACGCTGTGGGCAACCCCAGCTACGAAATCTCCGGCGGTTACACGAGCGACAGCGACCGACTAACTGCCCGCTACCGCCGCCCCGACCGCATCATCGAGCTGTATCACGATGTGCGCCTCGGCCCTAGCCAGGACCGCTACGCCTTCGTCTACTTCGCCAACCAGGATGCCCAGTACCCGCTAACCCAGGTCAGTATCTACACCCCTGAGAGCATGAGTGATGCCGAACTGCTAAAGATGGCCGACTCGATCGAGCGGGTAGACCCGCAACGACTGGCCGATTATCAGAACGGTCGCTCGCCCGCTGCTACGCCGGTCGCAGACAGCACCAACCAGTCACCTGCCTCGCCCGAGACCTGGGCCACGCTACGCCAGCGTCCGCTCGCTCTGCCCAGCCTCGCGCCGGGGGCAGGCTGCCCAACCAGCACGGGTAAGCAGGTCTCGCCCGATTTCGGCCTGGCTCTGGGCGACGGGCCGGTTTATCCCGTCGGCTTCGGCGCTAGTGGCAGCGCCAGCTACCAGGGCAGCCGGGTAGCAGGCGGCTGGTACTTCCTCAAGGT
>QHBQ01000110.1 GCA_003243865.1 Candidatus Chloroheliales bacterium
GATGAGGGTGTTGCCGCCGATGGACTGGTCATCGCTATGGATGGGCAGACACCTATTCGCGTCCGCTATCAGCTAAACTGCGATGCTGGCTGGCGGGTACGCACACTGGCGTTGGCGAAGATGGGCGAGGCCGGGCGGCAGATTGAGTTGCACGCCGACGGCGCGGGCCATTGGACTGATGCGGCACATCGCCCTATCCCGGCGCTGGATGGCTGTTTGGATGTGGACATTTCCGTCACTCCTTTCACCAACACGCTGCCGATTCGACGGCTGGGGCTGAAGCCGGGTGAAGCAACCGAGATAGCGGCGGTCTACATCGCGGCGGAGGAGATGCAAGTGAGGATGATGCGCCAGCGCTACACCTGCCTCGAGGTTGGCCCAGATTTTGCGCGCTATCGGTACGAGAACGTGGCAAGCGATTTCACCGCCGAACTAACGGTGAATATTGAAGGTCTGGTGATTGAGTATCCCCAGCTTTGGAGCATGGTTTGGCCGACGCAGGAGCAAAAGTTATGCTAGACTCTACACATATCGGCTTTCGCCCACTTGAACTGGCCGACCTGCCGCTGATGCACCGCTGGCTGAACACCGATTTTGTCACTGAGTGGTACTTCGAGAAAGAGCCGTATACCTATGAGAATATAGAGAAGGAGTTCATCCCGTATATCAACGGTGAGGAGCCAAACCTCAGCTACCTCATCACCTATGCGGACAAGCCAATCGGCTACATCCAGTGCTACCGTATTCACGACTACCCCGGCTATGCCCAGTATGTTGCCGAGGATGAAAACGCTGCTGGGGTAGACCTGTTCATCGGCGAGGCCGACTATCTGCACCAGGGGCTGGGAGCGCCAATCCTGCGCCGCTTTCTGCGCGAAATCGTATTCTCCACTCTCGATGTGGTCAGTTGTATCATCGGTCCCGACGAGAGCAACGAGGTGGCAAAGAAGGCATACGCGAAGGCGGGGTTCAAGTACCTCAAGACGGTCAGCGGTCCCGACGAGCCTGGGCCGGAGTATCTAATGCGCCTGACAAAAGAGGAAGCTCTGTCCTGGCCGCTGTAACAAATCTGCAACCTTCAGCGCATAACTTACAAACAAGCACTACAAGGAGGAGACTCGATGCGGAAGATCACTGCGCTGCCACTACTGCTGCTGCTCATGCTGCTGGGATGCGACAGCAACACTGCTGCCACATCCACCCCAACCCCGCTGGCGATTGACCAGACCGAGGCGAAGGTAGTACACGCCTTCCCATCCAATTCTCCGATCCTGCCCTACTTTCAGCTATCGCCCGACGGCAGCAAGCTGCTGGTTTATACCAACAAACCGGGCAACACCGTGCTGTATGACCTCACCCGCAACATTTCCACCACTCTTCCGCTAGAAGGCAGCAGCCTAGACCGCCTCTCGGTGGCGTTCGCACCCGACAGCAGTGCGTTCATCTATACCGAGGACCTGTTCATTTATATACAACAGAGCGACGTACACCTCTACGATATCGCCAGCGCCAAGCAGACCAACCTGACTGGCAACATCATCAATCACCCGGTATCTCATAACCTGGGAGAGCTAGCCAAGAACACCGCCTGGCGCCCAGGCTGGAGTCCGGATAGCCAGACCATCTACTATGTGGCGAACAGCGATGGATCGCACAACGAGATCCTCAGCATCCCGCGCTCTGGCGGTCAGTCAAAGACAGTGTTCACCTATCCAAAGGCGAACGAGTTTGCCATCAGCCACCTGAGCCTGAGCCGCGACAACAAGCAGATAATCTACATTTATTATCCATCGGATTTCCAGAAGGAGACAGATGCGGGCATCCACATCGTCAACAGCGACGGCAGTGGCGACCACCAGGTGACCAAGGTGGTGTTGCAAACCCCCTCCGACGGCAGTCCGATGATTGTCCTTGACGACGTGGCTCCGCAACTCTCCGGCAAACTGCTGCTGATGGCGCCAAATAACGGGCATTACGCCACCACCACATTGCTCGAACCATACACCGACATCAGCGCGGGGCTGACCAGTACGCTGACCTACCTCGATCCCCTCAGCGGGCGCACCACGACACCCACGCCGAGCAAATCGGCGATCAGGCAAACCTACGGGGCAACCTGGTCGCCTGATGGCAAGCGCATCGCCTTCGTCACCGACAATCCAGTAGACCCAAGCAAGCCGCACCACAGCCTCTGGCTATACGAGCCAGTTAGCGGCAAGTACGCAATGGTTTACAGCAACGATGAGCCAAGTCATTTCATACTCAACCAGATGCAGACGTTGACCTGGGCAGGCAACGACACGATCGCGGTGTTCAACGGGGCAGACAAGATCCAGGTGCTGCAATTGGGGCCGAAAAGCGCAGGGGCAGGAACTACCCCGACCACTCAACCCTAACCCTTTCGCCATATCGCGGCGTTGGAAGCCTACGATGGCGGCGGCCAGCAGCACCAGCGCGGCGGCACTTAGGCCGAGGGTAGCCCACGGGTCGAGGCCGGTGCTAGCGGGGGTGCCATATTCGTGGAAGATGCTCAAAGCGGAAACGAAGTCGGGCAGCTTGAGGAATTTACCCTGGCCGAGCAGGTAAATCACAAACGAAACCAGGACGAACGCGCTGACCAGCAGCACGGCTGGCCCTGGTTGCTTCAGCCAGGCGGCAATGACAAAGCCA
The DNA here is from genome assembly GCA_003243865.1 of Candidatus Chloroheliales bacterium. The sequence goes on from QHBQ01000110.1 coordinate 2,671, forward strand.
ACCGCTACCACTAGCATGGTGAAGGGCAGCAATTGCACCAGCGCCGCCCACATTTTACTCGTATCGTAGCTTATCCCGCTTATGCTGGCGGTAAGGGTAACTGTCAGGCCAATGAGCGTAAACATGATGAGAAGCGCGACGGTGATTGCGGCGAAGCGGTTGAGCAGCACGCTCCAGCGTTCGTGCGGGGTAGTTAGCACCATATCGTCAATGCCGTTCTCCTCATCGGCGGTCCAGCTTGCCACCTGGGTGATAGCGATGCCGGCGAAGAAGATGGGCAAGAGCAGACCCAGGACGACGGCAATATAATCCTGAACGGTAAAGTTGGCACTCGCCAATTTGCTGATAATGCCGCCGCCCTTTGCCATGCTCCTTAGCGTATCGATCACTTGCCCGGCAGAAGCAACGATGATTACAACGTAGAAGACGAGACCCAGCAG
>QHBQ01000192.1 GCA_003243865.1 Candidatus Chloroheliales bacterium
CAGGTTGCTAACAAACTGTCTTCTGCTTGCGCGAAGGTTAGGAGCAAGGGGTCAATCCCTTTTGCCGATTAGCAACTGATGTAGTAATCATCATACTTAGCAATCATCCCCAACCCTCTTCCGCTAGCGGAAGAGGGTTATTTTTTACTCCCCCAAAGGGGGAGGCTGGGTGGGGGAGTACGGGCAAACCATAGACCAGCCCTACACAGTAGGTTCATCTTTAATCTTTAATCTTTAATCTTTAATCTTTAATTCTTAATCCTTAATCTCGTCCCGGAGGTGCTATGCTTCTAAACGTAAGCGAACTATTCGTATCCTACGGCGTGCAGCCAGTGCTGAACAACGTCTCCTTCACCCTGGACGAGCGGCAACGGGCCGGGCTGGTGGGCGCAAACGGTGCGGGCAAGTCCACATTGCTCAAGGCCATCACCGGCCAGGTTGCGCCCGATAGCGGCAGGATCGCGGTTGCCAATGGCGCAGCGGTCGGCTATCTGCCTCAAGCAGTTTCCGACTACACCAGCGAGACGATTGACGACCTCATCTACCAGGCCCAGGGCGACCTGCGCCAGCTTGAAAGCCGCCTGCGCGAGTTGGAGCAGCATATGGGCCAGCCCAACGATAATCACGACGAACTGCTCACCGAATACGGCCACCTAACCGAGCAGTTCGAGCGGCGGGGCGGCTACGAACTCGACTACCGCATTGACCAGGTACTGGGTGGCCTGCGCCTCAGCCACATTGCCCGCGATCGGCGGGTCGCCACCCTGTCCGGCGGCGAGAAGTCAAGAGTGGGGCTAGCCGCGCTGCTGCTCAAGTCGCCCGACCTGCTGCTGCTCGACGAGCCGACCAACCACCTCGATTTCTTCGCCCTGGAATGGCTGGAAGGCTATCTCAGCGCCTATAGCGGCGGCCTGCTAGTGGCATCGCACGACCGCGAGTTCCTCAACCGTATCGTCAACTTCATCCTGGAGATTGACGAACACACCCGCCAGATGAAGCAGTACAAGGGCAACTACGATGCTTACGCCGAGGCGAAAGCGATCGAGCGGGTCAACTGGCTGGAAGACTATCTAGCGCAGCAGGAGGAGCTTAAGGAGCTACGCCACGCGCTGAAAACCCAGGCGCGGCAGCTACAATCGCACAATCGCCCGCCGCGCGACAACTTCCAAGCCGGTATCGCTTTTAAAGAGGGGCGCGCCAATTGGGCAATCTCGCGCAACGTGCGCTCGGTGGAGGAGCGGCTGGCCCGCATCGAGGCCAACCCCATCCATCGCCCGCCAGAAGCGATGCATATCAACCCCGACTTCGACCCCCACGCGCTGGAGGGCAAGACCCCGCTGACCGCCACCGGCCTGCGCAAATCGTTCGGCAGCCGCGTAGTGCTGGATGATGTCAGCTTCACGGTAGGGCCGAGCGACCGCATCCTCATCGTCGGGCCGAATGGTGCAGGCAAGAGTACCCTGCTGAAGATGCTGGCAGGCATAATTCAGCCCGATACTGGCACAGTCAGGCTGGGTAACAGCGTGAAGGTCGGCTATCTCGACCAGGAGCAGGAGACGCTCGACCCCCACCTGCCGGTATTCGACGCCTGGCGCGACGGACGGGTTGGATACCGCGAAGACCTGGAGGCTGATTTCTTCCACTACGGTCTGTTCACCTACGAGGAGGCGGACAAGCGGGTGGGCGAACTTAGCGTCGGGCAGAAGCGCAAGCTGCAAATCGCCCGCCTCATCGCTGAGAAAGCCAACCTGCTGCTGCTCGACGAGCCGACCAATCATGTCAGCTTCGATGTGCTGGAGGAGTTCGAGAAGGCGCTGCTCGACTTCCCCGGCCCAATCATCGCGGTATCGCACGACCGCCGCTTCATCGCCCGCTTCGACGGACAGGCCTGGGAGTTGCGCGAGGGGCGGCTGGGGCAAGGGTGAATGGTAAATGGTGAATGGTAAATAGTAAATGGTAAATAAAGGGGGATGCTAAGGAGATGCTCATGCCCGCTGGTAAAATGCATATAGACGAGGTGGACACCGACGTATCTCTCGTGGGCCGGTTGCTCGCGGCGCAGTTCCCGCAGTGGGCTGACCTTCCTATCGAGCCGGTCCACTCTGCTGGCACCGACAATGCGATCTATCGGCTCGGCGGCGACATGGCCGTGCGACTACCCCGCATCCACTGGGCCACCGGGCAAGTGGACAAGGAGTTCCGGTGGCTGCCGAAACTTGCCCCACTCCTACCGCTTGCCATCCCTGTCCCGCTCGCGAAGGGGACACCCGGCGAGGGCTACCCCTGGCATTGGTCCGTCTACCGCTGGCTCGAAGGCGAGAACGCAACCATCGAGCGCCTCGCCGATCCACGCCAAGCGGCAATGCAGCTGGCGCAATTCATAACTGCCTTGCAGCGGATCGATCCGGCTGGCGGGCCGCACCCTGGGCGTGGCGTGCCGCTGGCCCTGCGCGATGCACCCACCCGCGACGCGATCGCAGCCCTGCACGGCACGCTCGACGCCGATGCAGTGACGATGGCGTGGGAAGCAGCTCTCCAGGCACCCGAATGGGACCGCGCACCTGTCTGGTTCCACGGAGACCTGCTACCCGGGAACCTGCTGATCGAACGGGGCCGCTTGAGCGCCGTCATCGACTTCGGGGGTCTGGGCGTGGGGGACCCTGCCTGCGACTTGATGATTGCGTGGAGCCTGTTCTCCGGCGAGAGCCGGGACGTGTTCCGCGCCGCGCTAGCAGTCGATGACGCGACCTGGGCGCGAGGTCGGGGCCACGCGCTGTCCCAAGCACTGATCTTCATCCCGTACTACTTGGACACCAACCCTGTGGGTATCGGCATCGCCCAGCGCGCAATCGCTGAAGTCCTCGCCGATCAGAAGCGCGGCGTATGATACGGATTACGGCCTTCAAGGTGGATGAAGAAATATGGGTTACTTTGTGCAATTTTCCACAATTCCCCAAATTACCCCGGATAAAACAGCTTTTCTTGTCTAAATGTGGTATAATAAGGATAGCAATATTGACGTTTGCATATGTCTCGCCGCATACGGGCGGCGAACCAAGGAAGGGAGCAGTATCACTATGACTTCGAATGCGGTGATTCAGAATACGCCTACCGAATACGCATACGGTTTCCACGACAGCGAGGAGAACTACGCATTCAAGAGCAAGCGTGGTCTAAATCGCACCATTGTGGAAGAGATCAGCCACATGAAGAATGAGCCAGACTGGATGCGCCGCTTCCGGCTGCGGGCGCTCGACATCTTCGAGAAGAA
>QHBQ01000102.1 GCA_003243865.1 Candidatus Chloroheliales bacterium
CGCATCCACCCTATCTACCCTCGCGAACGGGTGCTAGTCACCGAATACAGCGCGGTGCTGGGTACCCACCTCGGCCCCGCCGCGCTCGGCGCTGCTGTCTATGAAGGAGACGACCGTTGAGCGCCTCCCTCAACCCTGCGGTTGCCACCTTGACCCGCATCCTCGAACTCGAAGAATACAAAGGCTTCCAGGACGCTGCGGTTGCTGGTGGCCTGCACCGTTTCAGCGAAACCTGGAGCCGCCAGGCGCGCGCGGTGTTCGCCAACTCCGGCCCGCCCGACGCCAGCAACCTGATTGACGAAATCTCCATTGCCCTGCATAACTATCAGAGCTTCGGCGTAGAGGCCCGCAAATCCAAAGTTGCCCGCGCTCGCGCCCTGCTTGCCCGGCTGGGTGGCGGCGCAACCCCCCACCCCGACCCGGTTGCGCCCCAACCTGGGCGTGATAAATCACGCCCCTACAACGGTGACCTGAGCATGGCGCAATCCACCGCACCCCAACCTGGGCGTGATAAATCACGCCCCTACGATGATAACGATGGCCCTGTAGGGGCGCAATTCATTGCGCCCAGTGCAGCGCTGCGAGAGCCGAGCGCCGCCGAACTGCTCACCGGTGAACGAGTTGGCGACCGCGTTGACGGGCCGATGCACAAGCCGCGCTATGCCATCCCCACGATGCCCAGCGTGGAGGAGCGGGTCGGCACCGCTAGCGAGCTGCCGGTCATGCCTCGCGAGTTGGCACAGAAGCGGTCGCCGGTTAAGCCAAAGGATGTGGATCCCGCCGTGCTGGATGAGCCGATTACCCTGCTGCGTGGGGTAAGCGAGAAATTCGCCGCGCTGTTTGCCAAGCTGGGGGTGATGACCATCCGCGATTTGCTCTATTTCTTCCCCCGCCGCCATGATGACTTCAGCCAGTTGCACAAGATCGCCGAGCTTACTTACGGCGCGACCGAGACGGTAATCGGCACAGTGGCGGAGACCTGGCAGCAGAACACGCGCAAGGGTTTCGGCCTGTTCCGCGTCACCATCGAGGACAACACCGGCATGGTGCAAGCCACCTGGTTCAACCAGCGCTGGCTGGCGAACCAGATTACGCGCGGGCAGAAGATCGTGATTAGCGGCAAGGTGGACGAGTATCAAGGGCGGCTCACCTTCCAGTCGCCACAGTGGGAGCCTTACACCAGCGAACTGACCCACACTGGCCGCCTGGTGCCAGTCTACCCGCTCACCGAGGGCCTCACCGCGCAGTCGGCCCGCCGCATTGCCAAGCAGGCGCTGGACAACTATGGCGCGCTGCTGCACGATTTCCTGCCGCCAGCCGTGCGCGAACGCGCCGGGCTGATGCTACTGCCGACCGCGGTGCAGCAGGCTCACTTCCCCACCGACTTTCCAACCCTGGAACGCGCCCGCCGCCGCCTCGCCTTCGACGAGTTCCTGCTCATCCAACTGGGGATGCTGATGCGCAAGCGCGAGTGGCAGGTTGATCAGCCGGGCCGCGCGATTGAGCCAGACTCGGCGCTGCTGGAGCGCTTCATTGCCACTCTGCCGTTCGAGCTAACTGGGGCGCAGCAGAAGACGCTGGCCGACATCCTTGGCGACATGGAGAAGCCACTGCCGATGTCGCGCCTCTTGCAGGGCGATGTGGGCAGCGGCAAAACGGTGGTGGCCGCGATTGCGATGCTAGCGGCAGCAGCAGCGGGCTACCAGTCGGTGCTGATGGCCCCCACCGAGATTCTCGCCGAGCAGCACTATCGCACCCTCAGCCAACTGCTGGCGCAGATTAGCCTGCCCGCGCCGGAAGGCACGCTCACGCTGGAGAAGAAGCTGGTGGACGGCAAGATGCAACTGGGCGGGCTACTGCAAGGGGGCGAGCGTCCGCTACAGGTGCGGCTGCTCACCGGCAGCGTCAAGAAGGCGGAGAAGCGGCGCATCTATCAGGAGGCCGCCCAGGGTAGCGCGGACATCTTCATCGGCACCCATGCGCTGATCCAGGAGAAGCTGGAGTTCAACGCGCTCGGCCTGGTGGTGGTGGACGAGCAGCATCGCTTCGGCGTCTTGCAGCGCAACGCGCTCAGGCAGAAGGGCTACAATCCCGATACCCTGGTGATGACCGCCACCCCTATCCCGCGCAGCCTCGCGCTCACCGTCTACGGCGACCTTGATGTCAGCGTGATTGACGAGAAGCCGGTCGGTCGCTTGCCAATCAAGACAAAGTGGCTGGCCCCCAACCAGCGCGACTCCGCCTATCGCTTTATCCGCAAGATGGTCGGCCAGGGGCAGCAGGCGTTCATCATCTGCCCACTGGTCGAGGAGTCGGATAAGGTGGAGGCGAAGGCGGCGGTGGACGAGCATGCCCGCCTGCAGGCCGAGGTCTTCCCCGACCTCAAGCTGGGGCTGGTGCATGGCAGGCTGAAGGCCGAGGAGAAGGACAAGGTGATGGCCGCCTTCCGTGCGGGTGAGTTCAATATTCTGGTCAGCACCAGCGTGGTCGAGGTGGGCATTGACGTGCCGAACGCGACCGTAATGATGGTGGAGGGGGCAAACCGCTTCGGCCTCAGCCAGTTGCACCAGTTTCGTGGGCGGGTGGGGCGCGGCGAGGCGCAGTCGTATTGTATGCTGCTGGCCGACAGCGTGGGGGTAATTGCCGAGGAGCGGTTGAAGGTAATCGAAAGCACCGAGAACGGCTTCGTGCTAGCCGAGGCCGACCTGAACATTCGCGGCCCAGGCCAATTCTTCGGCACCAGGCAGAGCGGCTACACCGACCTGCGCATGGCGAACCTCAGCGACATGACCACCATCGAACTTGCCCGCCGCGAGGCCCAGGCGATCTTCGCCGAAGACCCCAGCCTCAGCAGCGAACCGAACGCGATGCTGCGGGCAGAGCTGCAGAACTTTTGGGCAGGGCGGGATGCGCCAGCGGAGGCACGAACGTAATCAGTGCAGATAGCTGGGTTCCCTCCAACACCCACAAATTGAGTGGCCGTCGCCTGGTCGGCGCTTCCACCCCTACGCACTGGAAGCCGAGCATCGCGTAGAAGTTGTTGGCAGCATTGTCGGTGGGACACTTCAGCGCGAGGCGGGCGGGCAATGGCTCCGCAACCAGCGCAGCGACTAGCGATCGCCCGATGCCGTGTCCGCGTTGCTCCGCCGCGACCACGATACCGTAGATGGTGATTTGCCCGTCGCGGCGGCGGTGGAAGTCCACAAAACCGACCACTTCACTGCCCAGCGTGGCAACCAGCAGTTCGCCGCGCCCGCTGGCGTTGCGCAACATACCCCTTGAGATGAAGCCGACCTCTCGCTTGCAGCCGTCGGCGATGCACTTGATGGCTGCAATATCTGCTTCGCTCGCTGGACGCACTGTCGGGCTACTCATTGTCAATCGGCTGAATTTTGACCCGAATTAGCTGTTTGTCCTGCAAGCCGCCAATGTCGCGCCAGAACTGGTCACGCTTGCCCCCGTCTGCGCTGTCAAGGGCGGTCAGCACCGCCGCTGCGTCAATGTAGCCCTCGTCGCTGGGCAGTTCGCGGACCTGATTGTAGATGCGCTGCTCTGTCTCGCTAGGAGCGCTACGATCAAGGCTGCCGCGTAGTTCGGCTACCTGCGCTTCAAGGCTGCTAAGGTCGCCGCGAACCGTCTGCAGCGCTGCGCCCACTTTGGCGAACTCCTCCGGCCCCGCGCTTACCTCTGGCTCGACCGAACGCAGGTTGATAATTGCCATGCGGATGTCCTCAAGCTGTGCGCTCAACGCCGCGCACCTGACCTGCAACTCGGTGCGGCGGCGCTCGACCACCTGGCCCAATCCGGCGCGAACCCGCTGCACGTCGCCAATGAGTTGCTGGGTACGGTGTGCCTCGCGCTGAATGATCTTCCTCCAACTCTCCAGCATATCAGTGTGCAGGCGGCTGCGGCTATTCTCCGCATTTTGCGGGTTGTAGGCTACTGGTGCAGGTAGCCCTTCATCGCTCATCGCCAACTGATGTAGCACCCGCCGATAGCGGGCCTGGGTCTCGTTGAAGTTGCTGGCGGCAGTCTCGCGCACCTCGGCCAGTCGCTGGCGCACGCGGTTCAGCCCGCTACGCCAATCCTGGGTGGCGGCAAAGGCGGTCAGCTTATTGACCGCCAGGTCCGAGCGCACC
>QHBQ01000503.1 GCA_003243865.1 Candidatus Chloroheliales bacterium
GTCAAACTCAGCCGCAACGTGTCAGACGATGCCTACGTCGCCGCGCTGAATGTAGACGAGCCGGGGCCACTCGCCGACCTGATTGCCAGCACCATCCAGATTGACAACGCTGCGCGGCAGCAGATCCTGGAGGAGTTCGACCCGCTCACCCGCTTGCAGAAGGTGCATATCATGCTGGCGAAGGAGCTAGACCTGCTCGATATGGAGAGCAAAATCCAGGGCGACGTGCAGAAGGAGATTGACCGCGGCCAGCGTGAATACTACCTGCGCGAGCAGATGAAGGCAATCCAGCACGAGTTGGGCGACGAAGACCCGCTTACCCGCGACGTGCGCGAATTCCGCGAGAAGATTGCTGCCGCCGGAATGCCGGAGGCGGTGCGGGCACGAGCCGACGAGGAGCTTGACCGCATGGCTGCGATGCCGAGCATCAGCCCCGAAGCGTCTGTGCTACGCGGCTACATCGAGTGGCTGGTGGCGCTGCCCTGGTCTACCGCCACTGAAGACCGGCTCGACATCCGCGCCGCGGCGGTGACGCTCGATCACAACCACTATGGCCTGGATAAGGTCAAGGAGCGGGTGCTGGAGTTCCTCGCGGTGCGCAAACTGGCGGGCGAGAAGCAGAAGAGTCCCATCCTCTGCTTCGTCGGCCCGCCGGGAGTGGGCAAGACCAGCCTGGGGCGCAGCATCGCCGAGGCAATGGGCCGCAAGTTCACCCGCATCTCGCTCGGCGGGGTGCGTGACGAGGCGGAGATAAGAGGCCACCGCCGCACCTACATCGGCGCACTGCCCGGCCGTGTGCTGCAAACGATGAAGACGGTTGGGGTCTGCAACCCGGTCTTCATCATGGACGAGATTGACAAGCTGGGGATGGACTATCGCGGCGACCCCGCCGCCGCGCTGCTCGAGGTACTCGACCCGGAGCAGAACAACTCCTTCAGCGACCACTATCTGGAAGTGCCATTCGACCTCAGCCGCGTGCTATTCATCCTCACCGCCAACGTCCTCGACCCGGTGCCGTCGGCGTTGCGTGACCGCATGGAGGTAATCGAACTGCCTGGCTACACCGAGGATGAGAAGTTCCACATTGCCCGCCAGTTCCTGGTTACCAAGCAACTCGAACAGCACGGGCTGGATGAGGCGGAACTGAGCTTCAGCGATCGCGCCATCCAGGAGATCATCCGCAGCTACACCCACGAGGCGGGCGTGCGCAACCTGGAGCGGGAGATCGGCGCGATCTGTCGCAAGGTGGCCCGCAGCGTGGCCGAGGCGGGTGAGGAGGATGGGGCAGCGCCAGCGAAGCCAAGGCGGCGCAAGCCGAAGCCGAATCGCTACCCGATCACGGAGAAGACATTGGAAAAATATCTCGGCCCCACCCGCTTCAGCTATGGGCTGGCCGAGAAGAGCGACGAGGTGGGGGTCGCCACCGGCGTGTCGTGGAGCGCGGCGGGCGGCGATACGATGGGCATCGAGGTGACGCTGATGGACGGCTCCGGCAAGCTGACCCTGACGGGGCAACTTGGCGAGGTGATGCGCGAGTCGGCGCAGGCAGGCATCAGCTATGCGCGGGGCTGGGCGCGGCAGCTTGGCATTGACCCCGCCCGCTTCGAGAAACTGGACATCCACATCCATGTGCCAGCCGGGGCGATCCCCAAGGACGGCCCCAGCGCTGGCATCACCATGGCGACCGCGCTCATCAGCGCCCTCACCCAACGGCCGGTGCGCCGCGAGGTGGCGATGACCGGCGAGATTACCCTGCGCGGCAAGGTGCTGCCCATCGGCGGCCTCAAGGAGAAGGTGCTGGCTGCCCATCGCGCTGGCATCACCACCTTCATCCTGCCCAAAGAGAACGAGAAGGATCTGACCGACATCCCCGCCAACATCCGCAAGCAACTCCGCTTCGTGCCGGTGGAGCAGATGAGCGAGGTGATTGGGACCGCGCTGCGGCAGGAATGAGGGTGAGAAGCAAGGGTGACGGCGGTAAGATAAAGCAAGTGCCGAGGCGAACTATTTGCCTCGGCACTTATCTACAGGCTAGGTTATTGACGGAAGTTGTCCAGGCCAACGTCTTCCATAGTCCAGAAGGGAGTTTCCGGGATGACCATCACTCTGGCCTGATCCACTCCGTTCACGCCGTTGGCGTTGAGGTCATTCCGAACTACGTTGGGCGTAACGTCAACGAGGAAGACAAGCTGATCTTTTTGTAGACTTAGTAGCTGGCTAGTGGCCATCCATCCCCTAGCAGCTACAATCCCTTGAACCTTTGCCCCTACATCCGCCCACCGCGCTTGAACCTTGTCGGTCTGTGCGTCTGGCCCAGTGTACGCTGTTATGCGTGTACCGTCCTGCTGCACCATGCGAACGATGCCGTAGACCTGGGTGGTGGGGCCGCTGGTCAGACCTGTGGCTTTAACCCATGCGCGGAACTGCTCTGGCGAAACGTAGTTGCGGAAGGTTACATACACTTCAACTTGGCCACCACCAGATGCCAGCTGCTCGGTTAGCTTCTTGTTAGCCTCCGCATAAGCACGGATACCGTTTACGGACTCAAAGTCGTATTGAATGGTTACGTCGAGTGAATTACGTATACCCCTGTACGCAGTGTAATGCCAAGAGCCGAAGTCAATCTTACGCACCAGCTCAGGGGTTGGCTCTGGCTTTGCGCGTGAGACAGTTGTAGGGCGAGACGTAGGCGGCGGTGACGTTACCGCAGTTGATGGGATCAACCCTCCAGGTGGGTATGTACTATCACTATCTGGTAGCCCTTGGTTTGTAGCAAGCGGGGGTGGTATCTGCTGTTGTGCCTTGACCGCCTGTGCAGCGGGCTGGAGCGATGATGGCCGTGCTGAGAGTGTGCTTGCTATCGCCAGCACCGCAGCTGCTGTAAGGACAACCCCGATTAGCCCAGCGATATTTCGAGGGAAGCTGATTTTCACTGAGATCTCCTTTAGAATAGCCGCTTTTTCTTACTTTTTCTTTTTGCTGCCGCCGAATATGCGACGGACTACCGTACTGCGTAGGTATTATAATATGACATCCAACTAATCGCAATGTTTTAACGAACCAATTTTGCTCAGGTTTCGCTTTTGCCAACCAACTAGTTTGACTCTGGCCCGCTTTGTGGTATAATCCAAGCGTATATTTATATGTATCTGGTTTCGGGTCTAGGAGCGTGAATGAAAATCTGCCTGGTATCGCCATACGACTTCCCCTACAAGGGCGGGGTCAGCGACCACATCAGCCACCTCGACGAGCAACTCAGGGTGATGGGCCACGAGGTGAAGATCCTCGCGCCCACCTCCAACGAGGCCGACGACGCGACTCAGGCAAAGAACTTCTATCCTGTCAGCCGCCACATTATCGGGCTGCCCGCTAACGGTTCAGTAGCGCGTATCAGCCTGTCATTGTGGCTGTGGAGCTACGTCAAAGAAATACTGGCGGCGGAACAGTTCGATATCATCCACCTGCACGAGCCGTTTATGCCGACCGTGCCGCTGGCGGTGCTGCGCCACTCCAAGGCGCTGAACATCGCCACCTTCCACGCCTTCGGCGAGGGCAGCAACAGCCCATACCGCTACGGCAAGCCGGTGCTGGATTACTTCAACGGCAAGCTGCACGGGCGTATCGCGGTGTCGAAGTTCGCCAGGCAGTATGTGAACCAATACTGGCCCGCCGACTACAAGATTATCCCCAATGGCATTGAGTTTGCAAGGTTTAGTAAGCCGCAGCCGCGCGTGCCGCGGATGGATGATGGGCGGCTCAACGTGCTGTTCGTGGGACGGTTCAGCGAGTCGCGTAAGGGCTTCCGCTATCTGCTGAAGGCGATGCCGCTGGTGAAGGAGTATTTCCCCAACCTGCGGCTGATAGTGGCAGGCAAGGGCGACCGCGAGGAGTTCGCCGATGAGCTGCGTGAGTTGCAGCCAGGCGATGTCGAGTTTGTCGGCTTCGTCAGCGACGAGGAACTGCCCCGCTACTACCAGAGCGCCGACGTGTTCTGCGCCCCCAGCATCGGCGGCGAGAGCTTTGGTATCGTGCTGCTGGAGGCGATGGCGGCTGGCACTCCGGTGGTGGCAGGCAACATCGCCGGTTACGGCAGCGTCTTGCAGCACGGGCAACAGGGCTACCTGGTCGAGCCGAAGAGCGAGCAGGCGATTGCCCGCGCCCTCATCCGCCTATTGCCCGATCAGGAGATGCGGGCCAGGCTGGGCGCCGCAGGCAAGCGCCACGCCGAGCAATACTCATGGGACAAGATTGCGCGGCGGATTGCCCAATACTACGATGAAACCGCCCAGCGGGTCTATGGCACCAGCCGCGCCTGGGTCAGAGCTTAATGATTGTAGATTGTAGATCGTAGATTGTAGATTGGAGCCGACGGCATTGGCATCTAATCTGCAATCTTAAATCTACAATCTACAATCAGGATGGGGGGAACTGTTGTTCAACGAAGGGGTACAGGAGTGGTCACGGAGCATCGCCCGGCGGGTAATGAGCGTGTTCGTCAACACCGGCCTGACGCCCAATATGCTCACCATGTTCGGGCTGGCGCTGAACCTGGCGGTGGCCGCGCTGCTGGCGAGCGGCAACCTGGTGGCGGGGGCGCTGCTGCTGCTGTTCGCCGCTGCCTTCGATATGGCCGACGGCGCGCTGGCAAAGGTGACGGGCCAGACCAGCACCTTCGGCGCGTTCCTCGACTCGGTGATTGACCGCTACTCCGACGCCATCATGCTGGGCGGGCTGCTGATTTACTACCTGTTGCTGCCTGCCAACGGTCACATCATCGAGATCCTGCTCATCTTTGCCGCCACGGTCGGCGGCGGGATGATTAGCTACGCGCGGGCCAAGGCCGAGTCGCTGCAGCTTGAGGGCAGGGTCGGCTTGCTGGCCCGCCCTGAGCGCATCCTGCTACTCGCCGCCGGGCTGCTGTTCAGCCCGCTGTGGTGGTGGGCGCTGCCCGCCGCTCTCTGGATCCTGGCAATCGGCACCCAATTGACCGCCATCCAGCGCATCTGGCACGTCTATCGCACAGCGAGATTAAAGATTAAGGATTAAGGATTAAAGAAGTTGTTGGTTAGGGTGCGTAGGGGCGAACCGTTGTTCGCCCTGTGGGTATAGCCGGTGCGTAGGGGCGAGCAATTTCGACCTTCACAATCAAAACAAAAGGGGGGCAAGATGGATGAGAACATCAGTGAGAACCAGGCGCGGCGTTCGGGGCTGGGGCTGC
>QHBQ01000144.1 GCA_003243865.1 Candidatus Chloroheliales bacterium
ACGCTGACCCGTATCTTCGGCTTCCAGCACCTCGAGTTGGCTGAGGACGTGGTGCAGGACAGTATCATCAAGGCAATGCGCTATTGGTCGTATCACGGTATCCCCGCCAACCCGGCGGGTTGGATCATGCAGGTGGCGAAGAACCAAGCGCTCGACATCCTGCGCCGCGAACGTACCCTGCGTGGCAAGCAGGAAGAACTCGCCCGCCTGCCCGACTATCGCACCGATGCTGCCGCCGATGTTGCCCTGCTCGACAACGAACTCTACGACGACCAGCTAAGGATGATGTTCACCTGCTGCCACCCGGCCCTCTCCCGCGAGGCGCGAGTGGCGCTGACGCTCAAGACGCTAGGCGGCTTCGGCGTGAGCGAGATCGCCCGCGCCTTCTTGCATCCGGAAACCACCATTGCGCAGCGGCTGGTGCGGGCCAAACGCACCCTGCGCGAGATGAACGTGCCATTCGCCGTGCCGGAGGCCGATGAATTGTCCGCCCGCCTCGATTCGGTGCTGGACGTGCTATACCTGATGTTCAACGAGGGCTACAGCGCGCACCAGGGCGAGGATCTGGTGCGTCACGACCTCTGCGCCGAGGCGATCAGGCTGACCGCGCTGCTGGCGCGTCACCCCGTTGGCGATTTGCCTAAGCTACACGCGCTGCTTGCCCTGATGCTGCTCCAGGCCGCACGGCTGGATGCCCGCACCGATACGATGGGCAACCTGCTGCTGCTAGAAGAGCAGGAACGCAGCCGCTGGGATCAGCAGATGATCCACGCCGGGCTGCGCGAACTGGTGCAATCGGCGAAGGGCGAAGAACTGAGCCAGTACCATCTCGAGGCGGGTATCGCCGCCACCCATGCGGTTGCCCCCAACTATGCCGCCACCGACTGGCAGCGGGTCCGCTCGCAGTACGACCTGCTATTGCAGATGACCGGCTCGCCGGTAGTCGCCCTGAACCGTGCCGTCGCCCTGGCGATGGTGGAGGGGCCGCAGGCGGGGCTGACTGCGCTGGAACAGGTTAGACAGATGGCGGGCATGGAAGGTTACTATCTGCTGCACGCCAGCTTCGCCGAGTTCTGGCGGCAGGTGGGCGAGATCGAGAAGGCGCGGGCCAGCTACCAGCGGGCGCTGGCGCTGACCGCCAGCGAACCGGCGCGTAGGTTCTTGCAACGTAGGCTTGATGCGCTTGGCAGTATATCAGAATTAGGGAGGGGGCAGCGGAGCAGCGGCAAGGGTGGCAGCCAAGGTGCCGCGATATTGCTCTAGTTGGGCCAGGCTGCACTTTTGCAGGGTGGCAAACAAGTTGCCATAATCGGTGGGCGATAGGAAAAAGAAAATGTAGTGGGGGCGTGGCTGGCCCTCAGCGGCGGCTTCTGCTTCCAGCAGGCGGTTCAGTTCAGCAAAGTGGCGGGTGGCCGCCCGCTGCTTGGCGCGGTTCTCCTCGTTGTCGTCCTTATCCGACTTAATCTCGATGAACAGTATCACCTCGCGGCCATCCAGTTCCAGCTGCAGCACAAAGTCGGGGTTAAACTCGCGCGGCTTGCCGTTGAGGGTATACGGGATAGTGTAGAAGCCGGTGTCTGCCGACTTGACCCATGCCTTCAGGCACTCAGGCAGCTTCACACCATAGCCAGCACATAGTTGCTTAATCATCTGAAACTCAGGGTCGGAGCTACTTACTATTACATCTACCGGGCTGGGAAAGTTTTTGACATAGCTAAGATTAGGGCGTGGGCTAGCGTCGTATTTTCCTTGCAGGTAATCGAAAGCGCTTTGGCTATCGAGATCGGTCATCAACTGACGGCCATCGTCATCAAAGAACAAGGTGCTGTTCTTCCAGAACTGCACTACACTGGTCGCCTTCTGATGCAGTTCGGTGGTGCTACAGGTGACTACAGCCAGTGGTTGTAGCGCGTAGCGCGTCTCCATGGTCGCGGCGGGCGGGCGCAAGCGGCTGAACGTCCTTTGCCCGCGCACGAGATTGTCCTCGCTGACGAAATCGTGGGTACGGTCCTCATCGCTCAGATTATCACTAATTAGCTGCGTAATACGCTCAAGCGTATATGCTTCGATCTCGGCGGTGGGTAGGTCCCGCGCCTTTGCCGCAGCGATGATGCTCCGCAAGTCGTCATTGTATGCTGCCGCGGCTTGCTCGATGGTATAACCCTGCTGCCGATGAGGGATGAAGGTTGCACCCCATACCAGCATTTCGCCGCTGTGTAGCAGCGGGGCAAAATCGGCAACCGCGATATCGCCCGCCGGTTGGCGGGTGAAGCCCAGGTCAGTAATCGGCGCGGTTGGCGCTGAGGGCGGGTGGAGGGCGGTGCTGCTACTGGCAACATCATAGCTGAGGTTGTGCAAAGTAAAGTGGTAGGCAGCGCGCGGCGGCTGATTGACTACCTGGGGAGTTAGCTTCTGCGCCGTTCCCTCGCTGACCTCGGCGACCAGTTCGCTAATCCGCACCAGTTCACCCATGTTTCGGGCAATGCTGGGGTGATTGAAGATGATCAGGCGAGCATCCTCGGTGTTCAGGCCCGCAGGCAGGCGCAAGCCGCGCCCGATTACCTGGGCGATCAGCAGCTTGGAGTTGAACGCCCGCGACTCGTGCGGCACGATCTGGAACACGTTCTTTACATCCCAACCCTCGGTTAGCATCGAAACGGAGACGATCCACTGCACTGGATTGTTGGGGTCATCTACGTAGGGCAGTTGGGCCACGTACTTGCGGTGATCCTCGTGCGAGGTGACGGGTATCGCCATCTTCTCTGCTTGATCAATGTCCTTCGCCAGCCCGCGTTCCACCAGCAGTTCGGTTAGTTGCTGATGCACCAACTTGCAGGTTTCCACCTTGTTGGTGACAATAATCGTCAGCGGCTTGACGTCTTTCGCCTGGTAGAGTGCGTTATCGCGGTTGCGCTGGTGGTTCGCCAGCATTATCGCCCAGCGGGCCTCTTCGCTGTCGTCGTTCTTGCCTTGCACCCGATAGTAGATGTCCTTGATGCGATTCTCGGCGGTGGCTTGAACCAGTGAATAGCGATAGATCACGTCGCTGAAATAGATATTGTCGTCCTTGCCGCCGTATGGGGTGCCGCTTACACCGATGATGTAGCGGAAGCCGTGATCCTTGCCCGCAGCATCACCCTGGAGAAACGTCAGCCACTGCTTCGCCCCTCGCAGCTCCTTCTGCCCGGTTGCGGTCAGCAGGTGGTGAACCTCGTCGTTCAGCACCAGGGTGCGTTCGCCGCCGGTACGCTCCAGCACTGGCTCGATCGCCGACTTCACTCCGGCGTAGGTTTGATGAATGTTGGTCACGCAGATGGTGTTGGGGCCGGGCGTGCTGGTGGCGTCTATAATGTTGGGGGCGGCTACGCCGGGCAAGGCAGCATAGAGCGCGGGCGTAGCGTAGGCTAGCGCCTCGAACTTCTGGGTCAGCCCCTGCTTGATGGTCAGCGAGGGGCAGAGCAGCAGCACATTGTCCACTGCGCCGAGGGTGAACATGATTTGGGCGATGCCGTACAGCACGTAGCTCTTGCCCGTGCCGGTGGCCAGGTCCAGGGTGGCGTACAATTTGTCGGACAGGTGCAGGGTGTTGAGGAAATCGGCTTCGCTAGGGTAGAATTGCTGCAGGTAAGGGCTGGCGGCATAGTTCTCCGCCGCCAGTTGCTTGAGGTCAGCGTAGCCACCCAGCAGGTAGCTTACTGCCGTGCGAATCGCCCGCTTCTGGTACTCGCGTTCGGGGCAGAGGAGATCAAGGAAGCCATCGAAGCGGGTCAGGTCGGGTGGGTTCGGGGGGTTTACTGCAAGAACGAGTTTGGCCGGGTCAAGCGTCGGTGCTGCGGTCTTCTTCGCCACGGTTCTCCCCCTCGAACTCGGCTCTCGGCAGCTTCTCGATCAGTTCGTTGCCGTAGATGTCAATGTAGATCAGCATTAGCTCGTCGCCTACGCCCGCCGCAGAGAAGGTCGCGGTGTAGCCCTGCTTCTTCATCTGCACGGCATCGAAGCTATGGCCCAGACGGAACGGCCCCCCGCGATAGTCGGGGTCTACCAGCAGCAGGGCGAAGGTGGGGAAGTCGCCCGCTGCCCCATTGCTGCCGTTGGCCTTGCCGCTGCCCTCTTCCGCCGCGCTCTCGAAGCGGGTGATCTGCACCGTATATTCCTGCTGGCTGTACAGGGTGTTGCCCGCCCGCTTGCCATAGCGCGCCCGCACTCGCGGTGGGCGGATGAAGTCGAAACCGGTGGCGCTGGTGGGGTCGTTGACCGCGCTCACGTCGCGGCTCTGCTTCAGCGGCTGGAACACGCCCAGTTTGATGCGCTCGATTACCGAGTTTGGCACCTTCAGCATCACGAAGGTGGTGCCTTTGTACTCCTCGCGGTTCTGCAAGAATGCGACCAGCGAACCGGGGGCAATGATGTAGACGCGGCTGGGAAATTCGCCATCCGACACCTCGTACAGCGAATGTAGCGTTCCCAGGGTGAATTCCGCATCGGGATGGGTGGTGAAGTTGTAGACGAACACCGGGTCATTGCCGAGCAGGCCCTGGGTCTCGATGTGGCCGTAGCGCCGCACTCCCTCGCGGGCCTGGAACAGTTGCAGCACGAAGCGGGTGTAGTCGGCGAACGGCATCCCCTTCAGGGTCTGGTAATCGTACAGCCCGGCATTGTACAGGGTGAACGGGCGCGGGGTGAGGCCGCCCTTCAGCCCGTGCAGCAGCCGCTGCTGGATGGTGTAGATGGCGAACTTGCCGCAGTCAATCGCCACCCAGCACCGCCCCAGCCGCTCGGCCACCGCTGCCGTGGTGCCACTGCCTGCGAACGCATCCAACACGATGTCGTTTTCGTTGCTGCTTGCAAGGATGATGCGCTCCAGCAAGGCTTCGGGCTTTTGGGTGGGATAGCCGGTGCGCTCTGATGATTGATTGTGTATTGGCCTTATATCTGTCCAGAGATCTTGAAGAACAGTTCCATCAAACTCATCTTCAAATCTTTTAAGTCTCGGAACACCCTTCTTGGGCCAATGAATCTTACCTTCAGCATCGTACTTTTCAAGCTGTTCGATATTGTAAGCCCAGTGCCTACCTTTAGAGCCAGGATCTATTCCCCTCCACGGCTTACCGGACTCACCAGTAGCGACCTTACCGGCAGCAGTCAAATCAATCCTCGCATATCTCTTCCCAGTTAGTTCATCAACATGGTCAAGGAATATGCTTTTATATTCTTCATCAACTGCAGCTCGTTGGGGTCTCCAGACCCTCGCCGCGCTCATTGCATAGTAAAGGATCGTGTCATGTATAACTCCATACTTCCCCGCGTCGTTGTGAGCAGCAGCACGTCTCCAGATTATTTCATTGACAAAGTTCTGCCTGCCAAATATTTCGTCCAAAATAAGTTTGGTGGGGGCATTCATGCGCGAGTCAAGATGCACATAGATACTACCGTCATTGGTGAGCAGGCGGCGGAGGAAGATGAGGCGCTGGCGGAGGAACTCGATGAACTGCGCGCCCGCCACCTTGTCCTGGTAGGCTTGCTGCTCCTGGTTGCCCTTGAAGTCCTGGCGGGTGGAGAATGGTGGGTCAATGTAGATGAGGCGCACCTGGCCCACGAGGTTGCCGGGGATGTCAGAGATGGTGAGGGTCTTGAGCGCCTGGAGGTTGTCACCGAAGATGAGCATATTGCGCCAGTCGGGGGTGAGCGAGTCGGGGCCGCTCTCCGGCAGGTCACGCACCCGCTGCAAGGGGGCGGCCAGAGTGCGGCGAAACACCTCGCCGATGGGCAGCTTGTCGCGGTAGACCAGCTCGTACTCATCCTTGAGCATCACCGCTTCGGGGAAGAGGCGGCTGAGGTGGCCATAGGGGATTTGCTCGCCGCGCCGAATGTAGGCGGCAATCGTATTAGCAAGCTCATCGCGGGGATTGACTGGTTCGCTCATCGTGAGTCCTCCCTAACAAACGCACAATTGTTCGCTTGTTGCTCTGATTATATCATGATTGCATTATGATGTAAAGGCGTTTTTCCACCATTATCAGGGCTGCTGCAAAGTGGGCCAGGGCGCGATAAATCCGCGCCCCTACATCGGTTTCGTGCTTGTAGGGGCGCAATTCATTGCGCCCTGGCTGACTATTTGGAACGCAAAACATCATTCTTTGGTATTAGTAACCCAGCGCTAGCAGTTGGTATAATTAGCATCGGTTTGTGATAACTCTGCAGCGGAGGGAGGATGATACGTTGTCGAAGCTACGCAACAGTCTGATATTTACCAACCTGAATGTGCTGCT
>QHBQ01000084.1 GCA_003243865.1 Candidatus Chloroheliales bacterium
CCGCTGAGGTCGCGCAGGGTGGCGATAGTGATGCTGCCATCGCGCTCGATAGTGGCGAACACTTCGGCCTCGATGCGCTGGTAGGCGGCACGACTGAAGTAGATGCCAGCGGCGCGCACGATGTCGCCGCGCTCGACCAGGGCGGCGAGTAGCTCATCATCCTTGTCGCTGAAGCCAAGTTCGGCGGGAGCGGGTGGGGCATAGGGGGCGGCATTGAGCGCGGCGAGCAGGCGGGCCGCTTTTGCTTGCTGCGGCGGGCTGAGGATGGGGCGAAATCCGGGGTGGTGATAGATGCCACCCGCCGCCTCGGCAAGTTCGCCAGCGGCAAGCGCCACGCTAGCAACGGCGGCGAACGGCTTGCTCTCCAATCCCAGCCGCCCGCGCAACTCCTCCTTGCCGATGCCGATGCGGAGCGGATACTGCGCGTGGTACTGGCTGAGGGTGTCGCGGATGTGGGCAAGTAGCGTCTGCCACGCGCCAGCGGCGATAAGGTAGTCGCTGACGGCAAGGGGTGGCACGGACCCTCCCCCAACCCCTCCCGGTGGGAGGGGGGTCTTGACCGCCCCTCCCACCGGGAGGGGTGCTTGCCTTAGCGCGACGATGCGGCCATTTGATAGCAGTTCGCTGGCGGCCTGCTTTGCGCTGGTGGGGTCGAGGCCAGCGGCGCTGGTGGCAGTCTTGAGGTCGAGCGGCTTGGTGAGGGTGGCGAGGAGCAGGTCGGTGGGGTTGCCCTTTGCCAGGGTTTCAAGCTGGGCGGTGAGGCCGGGCTGAAAGCGGCGGTGGCGACGGGGGTGCGGTTCGACGATGACGCCACCGGCAACCGTATCGCTGGGTGAGGGACGGCGCAGGATGAAGCGGTCGCCACGCAGCGCCACGACTGGGCTGGCGAGGCGGAGTTGCGCCCAGCCCTGTTCGCCGGGCATGATGCGGGTGTTGTTCAGCACCGTGATGCGGGCGGTAGTCTCATCGGCGCCGATGAACAGATCGAGCGCGGCGTTCTGCTCCAGCGGCGGAGCAGCGGGCAGCGCAGTCAGTTTAACATCGAGACGGTCGCTCGGTTCGATGGGGGCGGCAGACAGCACCTGACCGCGGCGTAGCTGCTCCACCTCCACGCCGCTGAGGTTGACTGCGACCCGATTGCCGGGCGGGGCGACTTCCAGCTTCTGCTTGTGCATCTGCAAGCCGCGAATGCGGCCCTTCAGTGTGCCACCTGCTGCCGGGGCAATCGTCACTTCCTGCCCAACTCGCAGGCTGCCGTCTAGCAGCGTGCCAGTAACGACCGTGCCGAAGCCCGCAATCGTAAAGGCACGGTCAATCGGCAGGCGGGCAGTGCCATTATCAGGGCGGAGGGTGGCCTCGGCCAGCGTCTCCGCCAGCCGCGCCTTGAGCTCCTCCAGCCCCACGCCGCTGCGGGCGCTGACCGGCACGATCGGCGCATCTGCCAGGCTGCTGCCCGCCAGTAGGGCGCGGATGTCGGCCTCGACTAGCGCCAGCCAGTCGTCGTCTACCAGGTCGCGCTTGCTGAGGGCGACCACGCCGCGCCGCACCTGCAGCAGGTCGAGGATAGCAAGGTGTTCGCGGGTCTGCGGCATTGGGCCGTCATCAGCGGCAATCACCAGCAGCGCAGCATCAATCCCGCCCACACCCGCCAGCATATTCTTGATGAAGCGCTCGTGGCCTGGCACGTCAATGATGCTGACCTCGCGCCCGTCGGGGAGTTGCAGCCAGGCGAAGCCGAGGTCAATGGTCATCTGCCTTGCCTTCTCCTCCGCCAGGCGATCGGGGTCAATACCAGTCAATGCCAGCACCAGGGTGGATTTGCCGTGGTCAACGTGACCAGCGGTGCCGATTACGTACATGGGGGCTTTTTGCACCCAGAAACTTTGGATTACTCGTGACCGCGAGTGGTGGTGTAGGCGCGCTCCAGGTAATCGGCGCCCTCGGCGGCCTGACCGCGGCTGACCAACGCCTGACCGTACTGGAAGTAGACCTGGCCGAGCAACTCGCGCTGGTTGCTATCCTTAAGCTGCTTAATCGCCTGGAGGAAGAGTTTGTCGGCGCGATCGTGCTGGCCGCGAGTGTGGTAGAGGCGGGCCATGTTCAACGAGGTTTGGCCGAGCAGTTCGCTGCTGACGTCACCGCCACCAACCATCTCCTGGGCTTTGTTCATCAGGGCCTCGGCTTGTTCGCTGTCGCCATTCTTCAGGTGGAAGGCGGCGAGGTTGTTCGAGGCGCTGACGATCAACGATAGGTCGCCGCTCATCTCGGCATAGTGCAGCGCCTGCTCCAAACTATGGCGGCCTTTATCAGCATCGTCCGCGCCAGTATAGAGACGGGCAGAGTTGCCTGCTGCCTCGGTGGCGAGGCGCATCGAATCGAGCGTTTCTTGCAGCGAAGTGGCCTCGTAGATGTGGCGACGCGCTTCCGACATCCTACCAGCGGCGCGCTCGACGTCGGCACGGTCGCGATGGGTTTGAGCCATGTGGCGGGCGCTGACCGCATTCTCGCTGACCTGGCTGATTTCGTCGTACAGCGCCCTGGCCTCGTCGGGGCGGTTTAGCGCCGAATAGGAGCGGCTCAGGCTGTTGAGGATGTCGAGCTTGAGGTGAGGATCAGCTACCTCGGTCTCCTCCAAAGCGGCTAGAGCCTTGCGCTCCAACTCCAGGGCGAGGTTGGACTTGCCTTGCTGCTGATAGGCCAGCGCGCTCAGGTGTCGCAAGCGGGCGACTTGTTCGCTGGGCGTCTGCGCCCCGACTTTGGCGTTGGCTGTGTCCAGCACCATCGTGGCGCTGAGAGGGTCGCCCAAGGCCAGGCTGATCTCGGCGAGCAGCAGTTGCGCGTTGATGCGCTCGATGCTACGCAGGCCATCGGTGTCCAAACCTTCGAGGATACGCTGGGCCTCAGCGGGTTTGCTGGCGAGCAACTGATAGCGGGCATCGGCTAGCTCGGTCGCCATCCGCTCTTCCTCGCTGATTGCATCCTCCTCTTCGAGGAAGTAGGACATCGGCTGATCCAGCCGGCCAGCGAGAGTACGTAGGGCATTGACGGAAGGGCGGATCTTGCCCAGTTCCACAGCCGATACGTACGATTTGCTAAATTGACCTGCGGCCAGGTCATCTTGAGTCATGCCCTGGGCCAGCCGCGCTTCGCGCAGCCTCGATCCCAGGCTGGTGGATGGTTTCTCAGTCATTTCTATTTTCCTTTGCTAGTATGGGTTTAGGTAGCCTTGCTAAAGGCGATGGCCTACGCCGATTATTCATTACTGGTATACGATACATCTGCGGCAGTGTTTAGCTTCCGTTAGTTGGATTATATACGTCATAACCCCACAAGTCAAGGGGTTTTGCCGCGATTCTTTGCCAAACTGTATTTCACTGCCACTGGCTGATTAGCGACCCTCTTCATATAGCCTGGTTAGTAGGGGTAGAAGATTACGCCAGTCATAATGAAGGGCCAATTGACGTGCTGCATCAGCGAGGCGGGCGCGTTCCTGCTCATCCTCCAGCAACCTGACAGCTGCCGCAGCGAAGCTAGCCGCGTCGTCGGCCATCACCACGTCGCGACCGGCTACGAGGTCAACCCCCTCGGCGCCGAGGCTGGTGGTAACAATCGGCTTTGCCATTGCCATTGCCTGCAGCAGCTTGAGCCGGACCCCGCCCCCAACCCGCAGCGGCACAAGGTAGACCGTCGCCGCGCTAATGTAGGGTTTGACATCTTCTACTTCTCCAGTGACTACTACGCCACTGTCTCTGG
>QHBQ01000476.1 GCA_003243865.1 Candidatus Chloroheliales bacterium
GAGCGTATCGCCCGCGAGTCGGGCGCTGACTACGCAGGTAACGATGACCTGATCAAGCAAATCGAGGGCGGCTGGGTGGATTTCGACATCGCCATCGCCACCGCCGATATGATGGGCAAGGTCGGTAAGCTCGGTAAGATCCTGGGGCGGCGCGGTCTGATGCCCAGCCCCAAGAGCGGCACCATTGTGCAGCAGGTAAACGACCTGCCGCGTGTGATTGACGAAGTGCGGCGCGGTAAGGTCGAGTTCCGCAACGACAAGACCGGCCTCATCCACATCGGCGTCGGCAAGATCAGCTTTGAGCAGCGACAGATCGTCGAGAACGTGCTGGCCCTGATTGATGCGATCAACAAGGCCAAGCCCAGCGGCGCGAAAGGCACCTATGTGCGCAGCATCACCGTCACCAGCACGATGGGGCCAGGTATCCCGCTCGATGTTGCCCCCGCGCTGGCCGCCTCGGCAACAATGGGCGGCTAACGCCAGATTAAAGATTAAGCCTATCCGAAAATTGGGCGAACGACGGTTCGCCCCTACGGGCGGAAAACGGTTTTTTCGGACAGGCTCTAAGGATTAAAGATAAAAGATTAAACGGATAAAATATCTTCTTTAATCTTTGGTCTTTAATCTTTCAACTCACCAAAACCAATGACCGCCGGTGCGCTGCAAGGCGCTTAAACCGCAAGGGCCTGCCGAGGTGAAGGAGAGGAAGAGCATAGGAATGGCGCTGCGGGTGCAACCCCGCTGACGCTCCTCGTGGAGCAAGCCAACCCTACAGCCTTGACCAATCCCCAACCCTTTGCGGCTGGGGATTTTCTTTTACACCTCTAGCCCCCAAAGGGGGAAGCTGGGTGGGGGAGTGGGCAAGTGTGCCACCTACTCTACACAATCTACAATCTACAATCTACAATCTGCAATCAGGAAGAAGGGAGGTGAAATAGATTGCCAACGGCTGAGAAACAACAAACGATTAAAGAGCTGTCCGCGCTGATGAAGAAGAGCGCGATGATGGTACTGACCGACTATCGCGGTATGACGGTGGCGGACATCAGCGACCTGCGCCGCCAGATGCGGACGAAGGGGGTGGAGTATCACATCACCAAGAACACCCTAACCGTGCTGGCTGCTCAGGATGCTGGTATCAACATGACCGCTGAACTGCGCGACCTGCTCAATGGGCCAACCGCGATTGCGTTCGTAGAGGATGACATCGCAGCGGGCAGCAAGATGCTCAACGACTACTTGCGCACTGCGCGGGTGTTGAAGGTGAAGGCAGCGCTGCTCGAAGGACAGTTGCTGAAGGCGGATGCGTTGGGCGATATCGCCAAACTGCCGGGGCGGCAGCAACTGCTGGCCTCGGTACTCGGTGGTGTGCAAGCGCCGCTGACCAACCTGGCCTCCACGCTCAACAACCTGATCAGCGGCCTGGCCACGGCGCTAAAGCAGCACGTGGATAAGCAAACAGGCGGCGATAATGACGAGGCTGCCGCGCCTGCGGAAGCAGCCTAACGCCTCCCCCCACTAAGGGATGGTGGCAACACTCCTCCCCCACCGGGGGAGGTTGGGAGGGGGAGTACAAAGCGAACCCTCAAAACAACCAACAAACGGCTCACAAAGGGCCAAGCGCAAACAACAAGAAAGGAAGTTCAGCAACAAATGGCTACTACTACTCGTGAAGAGATCCTGGACGGCATCGCTAACCTGAGCGTGCTGGAGCTATCCAAACTGGTGAAGGACATCGAGGAGAAGTTCGGCGTGACCGCCGCCGCCCCGATGATGATGGGCAACTTTGCGATGCCGACCGCCGCTGCCGGTGGTGATGGCGCAGCTCCGGTCGAGGAGAAGGAAGAGCAGACCCAGTTCGACGTAATCCTGACCGAAATCGGCGCGAACAAGATCAACGTGATTAAGGCGGTGCGCGAACTGGTACCCAGCCTCGGCCTGAAGGAGGCCAAGGACCTGGTCGAGGCTGCGCCCAAGCCGATCAAGGAGGGCGTACCCAAGGCTGAGGCCGATGCCGCCGCCGCCAAGCTGAAGGATGCAGGCGCAACTGCGGAAGTCCAGTAACCAGGCATGAGGCATAAGGCATGAGGCATGAGTAAAGGCTCGTGTCTCACGTCTTGAGGTTAAGGGATGGGCTGTCAGCTATCTTAACTGACAGCCCATTTTCTATATCCAACGCACACTGCTACTGCCGATTAGTGAAGCTAATCAGGAAGACGATGATCATGCCGGAGATGCCAACCAGGGTGAACTCGACCACCGCGCGACCATTGAGGCCGCCAGTGAGATAGAGCGACATCAGCCCGACCACGATGTAGAAACTGAGCAGCAGGAACATCCCCCCTACCAGCGCGGAGACCGGCCAGTAGTTGAGCGCCCAGGTGACTTCGCCCAGCAGCAAGCCCGCGCTGATGGCGAGCACCAGGGCGCGGCTGCGGAGCGCGTTCGCGGCTTCAGGGGCGAAGCGGCCCACGCCGGTGCCGAGCACACCATATCCGAGGCCGCTGCTACGGGTGAAGATCTCATACGACAGCAGCGCAGCCACCGCCAGCACCGTTGGGGCGGAGACGAGGCTGCGCTCCTTCGCGTAGTAGATGGAGCCGAACAGGGCAAAGGCAGCCAGGTAGGCAATAATGTTGAGGCCGAGGGTGGCGACACCGAAATATTTGTCCTGCGCGTCGAGGCTGTGATACTGGGCGATAAACACGAGGGTAAGCGCAATGGCGGTAATCACCAGAATGAGCGCGACGATCGCATCGTTGGCGAAGATGCGCAGGAAGAGCGCCGCGCCCAGAGTGAGCAGCGCGGGCAGCGTCCAGTAGCGGGGGGCGAACTCCAGGGTCAGCTTACCCAGGTGCAGGCGGGGGAAGGGCCATAGATGGGTGTGGGGATGAGCATGGACGGTGGCCTCGACGCCCAGTGCGGCGACCACCAGCAGCAGCGCGACGATGATCCAGACCAGCGACACGCCAAGCAGCCCGCCAGGCAGCGGCAGCACGGTCGGCGCGCGCTCGACCAGTAGGGTCAGGCCGAGGCCGACCATAATTACGACGACAACGGTGATGATTCGTTCCAGGCGCATCAGAGTGGCACAATCCGCTCACCCGCGCCCGCACGAACCGCGCGGGTAGCGTTGCGGGTATCCACCACTAGCCTGCTGTCCGCGACGATGCTATCCCAGTTGTAGCTAGTGTGATCGGTGATGATCAGGGTGCAATCATACTCGGCGAGATGGTCGAGGTTGACGCTGGTCATCACCTCGGCTTCCGACATACCCACCTGATGCTCGGCGAGACGGAAGCTGGGGATATATGGATCATTGTAATCCACCAGCGCCCCCTTCGCCTTGAGCAAATGGATAATCGGCAGGGCGGGCGACTCGCGCAGGTCGTCAATGTCGCGCTTGTAGGCGACGCCGAGGACGAGGATGCGCCCCCCGTTGAGGCATTGGCGACGGTCGTTGAGCGCGTCGGCCACCTTGTTGACCACGTGCAACGGCATGGTATCGTTGATTTCGCCTGCCAGTTCGATGAAGCGGGCGGCCCCGCCAATCATCTTCATCTTCCACGACAAATACACGGGGTCAACTGGGATACAATGGCCGCCGATGCCGGGGCCAGGGTAGTGGGCCATGAAGCCGAACGGCTTGGTGGCGGCGGCGGCGATCACCTCCCAGACATCCACGCCGAGCCGATCGCACATCATCGCCACCTCGTTGACCAGGCTGATGTTGACCAGGCGGAAGGTGTTCTCCAGCAGCTTGGTCATCTCCGCCGCTTTCGTGCTGGAGACGGGGATGGTGCGCTCCACCGCGCTGGCGTATAGCGCCTGGGCCAGTTCGGTGCAGGAGGGGGTGGCACCGCCGATGACCTTGGGGATGGTGCGGGTGGTATAGCTTTGGCTGGCGGGGTCTACTCGCTCCGGCGAGCTAGCGATGAAGAAATCCTCACCCACCTGATAGCCTAGTGCGGTAAGGCGTGGCAGGATCAGCTCGTCGGTGGTGCCAGGGTAAGTGGTACTCTCCAGCACCACCAGCTTGCCCGCGGTGAAGTTGGCGGCGATACTATCAGCGGCGCTGATCACGTAGCTGAGGTCGGGGTCGCGGGTCTGGTTCAGCGGGGTGGGAACGCAGATGCTGATGGCATCGGCCTCGCGCAACGCGGCAGGGTCACTGGTGGCAGACAACCGCCCCTCCTTAACCAACGCCGCCAGCGTCTCGTCGGGTACGTCCTTAATGTAGCTGTGGCCGGAGTTGACTGCCGCGACCTTCGCCTCGCTGAGGTCTACGCCAATGACGTGGAAGCCGCTGCGGGCGAACTCGACGGCCAGCGGCAAGCCAACGTAGCCCAGGCCGAGGATGGCGATGCGGGCGCTGCGCTCCTCGATTTTGGTTTT
>QHBQ01000282.1 GCA_003243865.1 Candidatus Chloroheliales bacterium
AGGAGCTAACCGTTGGTAGAAGCAGTCTGGCTAGTTCCCATCTTCCCCCTGCTCGGCTTCATCGTCTTGGGCCTGTTCGGGCGCGTCTTCT
Source organism: Candidatus Chloroheliales bacterium (assembly GCA_003243865.1). The sequence continues at coordinate 92 of QHBQ01000282.1, forward strand.
CGCAGCCAGTTGTCGCGCTGATCGGCTGCGGCAGCGTGGCGCTGTCGTTTGTCGCCACGATGGTGGCGGCAATGGGCTATAGCGCGCCAACTGGCACCGACCTTCACTACATCTGGACTGGTTTGGGTAACGGCTCGAATATTAGCATCGGCCTGCTAGCCGACCCTCTCAGCCTGACCATGCTGCTGACCGTCACCGGTGTGTCGCTACTCATCCACATCTACAGCATCGGCTATATGGCGGGCGATGCAGGCTTCCGCCGCTACTTTGCCTACCTCAACCTGTTCGTCTTCGCCATGTGTCTGCTGGTTGCCGCCGATAACTACCTGCTGCTGCTGCTGGGCTGGGCCAACGTCGGCCTCGCTAGCTTCCTGCTGATCGGCTTCTGGTTCAACCGACCCCGTGCGGTCAATGCCGCGCGGCTGGCGATCGTGGTCAATGTAATCGGCGATGTCGCGATCATGCTAGCTATCTTCCTGTTTATCGCCAACTCCGGCGACCCCAGCTACCGGACGCTGCTTCACGAAGCCCCACAGTTTGCGGGCAATTCTAGTTTGCTTGTCGTTGCCATTCTACTGCTGCTAATCGGCGCGGCGGCGAAATCGGCGCAACTGCCGCTCTACATCTGGCTGCCCGATGCGATGGAGGGGCCAACCCCGGTGAGTGCGCTGATGCACGCAGCGACGATGGTGACGGCGGGCGTTTACCTGATGGTGCGCTCCGCGCCGTTGACCGCTGCACTGAACGGTGCAGATGCGGCGCTTGTTCACAACATTATCGGCTGGGTGGGTGCGGCCACTGCCATCTTCGCCGCAACCATCGCCCTCGCCCAGCGCGACATCAAAAGGGTGCTGGCCTACTCGACTATTAGCCAGCTTGGCTATATGTTCCTCGCGGTCGGGGTGGGCGCGAACGATGCTGCTATCTTCCACCTCGTCACTCATGCCTTCTTCAAGGCTTGCCTGTTCCTCAGCGCCGGTATCATCATCCACGCGCTCAACGATGAGCAGGATATGTTCAAGATGGGTGGGCTGCTGTGCCGGATGCCGCTGGCCGCCGCCACCTTTGGCATTGGCACGCTGGCGCTCGCGGCCATCCCCCCGTTCGCCGGTTTCTTCAGCAAGGATGCGGTGCTGGCGGCCGCGTTCGCAGGCACCTATTATCTGCTCTGGGCGGTCGGTGTGATCGTCGCCTTCCTCACCGCGCTGTACATGGGCCGCGCCTTCCTGCTCACCTTCGGCGGGCAGCCTCGCTCCGAGGCGGCGGCGCACCCTCACACTAGCGGCTTGAGCATGATTTGGACGACCGCTGCCCTAGCGCTATTGTCGGTAGTGGGTGGGCTCATCGCCTTCACGCCTCAGCTTGCCGCTGTATTTACCAGTTTCGGCAGCGTGGGCGAGGGCATCAGCCTCACCTTTGGTCTGTCCATCATCACCAGCCTGGTGTTGTCCCTGGGGGGCTTGGTCGTCGCCTACGTGCTATACGGTGGAGGGCAGACAGCGGTCAACGTTCCGCGCTGGCTATACAATGCGGCGGCGAAGGGCTGGGGCTTGCCTGCGCTTTACCATGAGGCGATCGTCATGCCGGTGCAAGCTATCGCCCGTATCGTGGTGTCCTTCATCGAGCATGGCTTTCTTGAGGCGGCCATCCATGAGGTGCGCACCCTCTTTCAGCAGGGCAGCAGGCTGCTTAGTCGAGGTGAGACCGGCGCGTTGCGCAACTACGCGCTGGTGGTGCTGCTCGGCGTGGTGGTAATCGTTATCTACGCCATTAGTGGGGGTGCAAAGTGAGCGTATTCGCTATTGACGCGCTCTACTATCTATCCGCCATGCTGTTCCTACCGTTGGCGGGGGCGGTGATTGCCCTAATCGCCCGCGGAGCAGCGAAGATGGTGGCAATCATCACCGCACTGCTGGAACTGGCGTTGGCAGGCGGGCTGCTCTATGCCACGCTAACGGCAACGGGCAAGCCTGGAATGACCATCGCCGACACCGCACCCTGGCTGCCCAGCTTCGGCCTCAATTACGCTTTGCAATCAGACCCTCTCAGCGTCTGGCTCATACTGCTCACCGCCTTCCTGCTGCTCATCGCAATAGTCGCGCCAGCCCACAATGCGGCGCACCCCGCCAGGGCGCACGTCAGTGCGCCCCTACGACAGCCAGCCTCGTATTACGCTGCACTATTGGCACTGGTGAGCGGGATGTTGGGCGTGTTCATGGCGCATAGCATTTTCCTGTTCTATATCTTCTGGGAAGCGATGCTGGTGCCTGCCTACTTCCTGATTGCCCGCTTTGCGCGGGAGCGCGGTCCGGCGATCGCGATGCGCTTCATTATCTACGCGCTGGGTGGTGGGCTGGTGATGCTGGCGGGGCTGATTGGCCTCGGCGCAGTGGTAGCTTCCAAAGCGGGTAGCTTCGACAAGGGCTTTGGCTTCAACCCCGATGCCTGGCTACAGCACGCCACTGGACTGAATATTGATGCTGGCACCCAAACCTGGCTGTTCGCTGCGATTGTCCTCGGCGTGGCGGTGAAGATCCCGCTGCTACCGCTACATAGCTGGCTGCCAGATACCTACGCCGAGTCGCCCGCGCCGGTGACGGTGCTGATTGCCGGGGTGATGTCCAAGACCGGCGTATATGTGCTGTTGCGCTTTGGGGTGATGCTCTTTCCACTGGGCGCGGCCAACTGGCAACCCTGGCTGGCTGGCCTAGCCATTGCGGGTATTCTGTATGGCGCACTGGCGGCGCTGGCGGCCAACTC
>QHBQ01000206.1 GCA_003243865.1 Candidatus Chloroheliales bacterium
CTCATGGTTCATGCTAAAGCTGACCTCGAGCAGACTCATTCTCTACTGCTAAAATTGTATCACATCAGCAAAGAGAGCGCCAAGCGCGGTGCAGGCTCCACGCGCTTGCACCAGCAGCACAGTCACATCCCCTGTCCTAAAGTACAGCATGGAAACAGGCCCATTGCCCAATGCAGAGTGTTCGCTAATTTGTTATTATAGCTATGGAGTAATGGCAAGCAAAGGAGAAACTGACAATGAAGCGAGTTGCATTGATTACCGGCGCGAGTCGGGGGCTGGGCGAGACCGTTGCGGGCTTCCTGGCGGCGCAGGGCTACGACCTGGTGATAACCGCGCGGGACGCAGCGAGGCTTGAGGCAGCGGCCCGCAAGCTGGAGCAGCAAGGCGGCGAGGTAGTTGCCATTGCTGGCGACATTACCAGCGCGGCCCACCGCCAGCGGCTGGTGGCAGCAACAGCGAAGCTGGGGCGGCTCGACTTGCTATTCAATGGTGCGTCCGACCTGGGGCCAAGCCCAATGCCCGCCTTGGCCGAGTACGATCTGGCGCGGCTGGCCGAGGTGTTCAAGGCCAACATGCTGGCCCCGTTGGGTATGGTACAGGTGGCGCTCCCTTTGCTGGCCGAGTGGCGCGGGCTGGTGGTGAACATCTCCAGCGACGCGGCGGTGGCTGGCTACGAGGGTTGGGGCGGCTACGGCGCGAGCAAGGCGGCGCTCGACCTGATTTCGCTAACCCTGGCCCACGAGTTGAAGGATAGCGGCGTCGCGGTGGTCAGCGTTGACCCCGGCGATATGCGCACCCAGATGCACCAGGATGCCTTCCCCGGCGAGGACATCTCCGACCGCCCCTTGCCGGAGGTGACGCTGCCCTTCTGGGCCTGGCTCTTGGGTCAGGAACCGATGAAGGTGAGCGGGCGGCGCTACCAGGCCCAGGCCGAGCTATGGGAGGAGGCGGGATGAGGCGCGAGGAGCTAATCTTTGCCCGCCCTGCCAGCTTGCAGGCAACCGCACCGCCGGAAGAGCGCGGCCTGGCCCGCGATGAAGTGCGCCTGCTGATCAGCAGCGCGGCGGGCCAGCAGCACGCTCACTTCTATGAACTGGCGAATTTTCTCCGCCGCGGCGACCTGCTGGTGGTCAACAACAGCGCCACCCTGCCCGCCAGCTTGCCCGCCGCGGGCGAGGTGGGCCGATTCATCGTCAATCTATCCACCAACTATGGGCAGGGCCTATGGCTGGCCGAGCCACGATACAGCGCGGCCAAACCTGGCCCGCTGCCACTGCACGCCGGTGAGCGAATCCAGATTGCTGGCCTGGAAGCGCGGCTGGTTGCGCCGCATCCCGGCATCCCCCGCCTCTGGTTCATCCAGGTGGATGGTTGGCTGGAAGAGGCAATGGTACGGATGGGGCAGCCGATCCACTATGGCTACGTCGAGCGCAGCTATCCACTGGCCGCCTATCAGACCATCTTTGCCCGCGTGCCGGGCAGCGCGGAAATGCCGTCGGCGGCGCGGCCCTTCAGCCAGCGGGTGCTGGATAGCCTGCACCGGCACGGGGTGCAGTTCGCTGAGATTACCCTGCATACTGGCGTATCCAGCCTGGAAGTGGAGGAGGAGGAAGTCGAGCAGCACATCCTCTACGCCGAGCCGTTCCGCGTCCCCGCCGTCACTGCCGAAGCGGTGAACGCTGCCCACAACGCGGGCCGGCGCGTCATCGCGGCTGGCACCACGGTGGTGCGGGCGCTGGAATCGGCCTGGGACGGCGCAGGGGTGCGGGCAGTGGCCGGTTTCACCCGCCGCTATGTCCACCCCGCCAATGGGGTACACGTGATTGACGGGCTGCTCAGTGGCCTGCACGACCCACTGGCGAGTCATCTGGCGATGCTCTACGCCATCGCTGGCCCGCAGCTAATCCGCGCGGGCTACGCTGAAGCCATCCGCGCGGGCTACCTGTGGCACGAGTTCGGCGATAGTCACCTGATAATTGCAGATTGCAGATTGTAGATTATGGATGGCGTAGGGGCGCACTGACCTGCGCCCTGTGGGGTAAACACATGACAAAAGAGCGGCTTGAGACATGGATGGCAGCGCTGGGCCACGCCTGGGAGGCGGGTGACGCCGCCGCTGCTACCAGGTTGTTCCGCGAGGATATAAGCTGCCAGGAAGACCCCTTCGCCGCGCCGCTGCAAGGTCGCGAGGCGGTGCGCGAATACTGGGCCGATGTGCCGCGCACGCAGAAGGAGATCCGCTTCGGCTTCGAGACCCTGGCCGTGACCGCTGATGGCGGCATCTTCCACTGGTGGGCCAGCTTCACCCGCATCCCCAGCGGCGCGGCGGTGCGGCTCGACGGTGCACAGATCGTCAAGCTGGACGACAATAACCTTTGCTACAGCCTGCGCGAGTGGTGGATGAGGGAAGAAGCAGGGAGTGAGGAGTGAGGAGTGAAGAGTGCAGGCGGTTGGTCATACAGTCACGCCGAAGTTTGGGCAGCAACAAGCCACCAGCGGAAAAGTCCAGAGCGTTACCCTTGTCAGCCCGCTGGAGGCTTAGATTGATACTAACCGGCAGGCTAGCTGGTTCATTGTTCGCAAAATTAGGGGTGATTCATGCTTTTTGCCGTCAG
>QHBQ01000423.1 GCA_003243865.1 Candidatus Chloroheliales bacterium
AATTTGGGGGACACCGACCACTACGCCGATACCGCTGCCCACTGCGACCGCGTTGCCGAAGGCAGGGGGGATAAGGGTGGGTGACGCTCACCCTGCTGCGCCGCCTGTCCCGCCCGCGCCGACTGGCCTTTACTTTAACGAGAGCAAGCACAACCTGAGCGGCAAGTTCCTTGACTACTGGCAGGTACACGGTGGCCTTACCACCTTCGGCTATCCGCTGTCCGAGCCGCTGACCCAGGATGGGATGACTATCCAATACTTCGAGCGGGCGCGGATGGAAGCTCACCCTGAAGGCGTGGAATTGGGTCGCCTCGGCTATGAGGTCGCCCGTAGCCTCAACTACAAGGGCTACTGGTAAATATCTGTATGGCTGTTGCCAACCCCAACCAAATCTCTACCTGCCCCCGCTGCGCCAACCCGGTGCGCCCGGATGCCCGCTTCTGCCCCTTCTGCGGCCTACGCTTGCAGGATGTAACTGGCAGCTTGCTGCTGGCTGGCGCTACCCTGGCGGGAGGACGCTACTACATCCAGCGGCTGCTGGGGCAGGGTGGGATGGGCGCAGTTTATCTGGCCGAAGACCGCCACCTCTCCCGCCCTTGCGTGGTCAAGGAGATGCAGACCTACGCCGACTCGCCGCAAGATGTCACCCGCGCCACCGCCGATTTCCGCCGCGAAGCGCTTATCCTTGCCCACCTCAGCGCCGACCAGCCCGCCATCCCCCAGACCTATGACCACTTCAGCGAAGGGCCGCGCCACTACCTGGTGATGCAATACATCGCGGGCGAAAACCTGGAGCAGAGGCTTCGTCGCCTCGGCCCGCTGCCGGAGCGGGAGGTGCTTCAGGACGCGCTGGCGATCTGCGATATCCTCGCTTTCATCCACAACCAGAAGCCGGAGCCGGTAGTTCATCGCGACATCAAGCCTGCCAACATCATCGTGGACACCCAAGCTCGCATCAAGCTGGTGGACTTCGGGCTGGCAAAGGCGATGAACTCGGACACCGGTGGCCTCGCTATGGGCATGGTCGCTGACGGCCTGAGCAACGCGGCGGGTACGGCGGGCTATACCCCAATCGAGCAGTGGATGGGCCACGCCCAGCCTGCCAGCGACATCTACGCTCTGGGTGCGACGATGCACCACCTGCTCAGTGGCCGCGACCCGCGCGACGCCTTCAATGGCTATCCTGAACTGAACCTCGAAGTCATCCGTCGCCTGACCAGTTTTCCGCCGCTGCGCCGCTTGCGAATTGACATCACCCCTGCCACTGAACAATTGGTAGAGCGGATGCTGGCCCTCGACCCGGCCGCGCGGCCCAGCGCGGAGCAGGTGCGGGCGACGATTACTGACATACTCGCCGCGCCGCCGCCGCCCACCCCGGCGCAACTTATGTCCATGTCCGACCGCCAGTTGCGTTCGCCTGCGCCCAACCTCCCGTCCGCCGCTAATCCGCCCGCCAGCCCGCTGCTCAGTCGCGCCGTGCCAATCACTCCGCCCTCGACAAGCAATAACAACGCCGCCCCGCAGTCGGGAACCTACTCCGGGCCGCGCCTCGACCGCTTCTCCAACAATGCGCGACGGGTGGACAGCCTCGGCGAGCGCCCCAACCCCCAGGGCAACGCGCTGACCGCCAACCACGCCTTCCGCTTCAGCAGCAACGACGAGATTCGCTCGGCGCTGGCCCTCTACCTGCGCGGGCTGATCCAGTTCCTACCACTCAACGAGCCGCTCGATGTCTACCCTCAGTCGCTGACCCTGCTGCCACTCTACCTGATCGCCTACTCGCTGGATACGGCTATCCCCCAGGCCAACCGCTGGCTACATAAGCAGGGCGCGCTAATTATAGACGGGACAACTGGCGCGGCGCTCGATGCGCCGCTTGCCAACCTGTGGCTGCCGGAGTGGGTCGGCATCAACATGCTGAGTACCCCAGGCCAGGGCAGCGTCAACACCCCGCCATTCGACACCATCCAGCAGCTTGACCTCAGCCGCCTGCCCGCCGGTTACGGCCCGCTGCCACCATCCAAGCCATACACCTACGATGAGTACGAGTTGCAGCAACGCGCCCGCCGCGAACTCGCCGCCGCCAACCAGCAGTTGGTTGAATATGCGGGTCCGAACATGAGCCAGATGGCCGGCCCGCGGCCAGAGGACTTCGCTTTCAGCGTGGCAGTGCCGATTTATGGCGCGTTGTGGAACGCCAACGTGCTGCTGCGCGGCCATCGCTACAGCTTCAGCGTCTACGAGGGCAGCCGCATGGGGCAGTATCGCGGGCGACCAAACTTTTTGATGCGCGAGACGAATATGCCGGGGCGCGGCTTCTGCACCGTCTGCGGCAAGCTCTTCCCTCCTGAGCAATTGGTGCAGTGCCGCACCTGCGGCAAGGCGGTCTGTGCCAACGATGTGATTACTTCGGGGCTGATAAACAAGAAGAACTACTGCAGCGTGGAGTGTCAGGAGCGGGGGAAGTAATACCAACTCGCTTTAATGATGCAGCTAATCCGTAGGGGCGTGTGGCGCATGCCCTGTAGGAATTTACGGCATCGCCAAAGCTATTTGGTATAAGGCATTATAATGGTTTCGGCTCGTCATCCTTCTTGCTCTTTGCCGTAGCTCCCGGTGGCGGCGCAGAGTGCAAACCAACTACGTAATCGCGATAGCGCTGCCACTGCTGCGCCTGTACCTCAGCGTCACCATCAAAGCGCAAGAAGTCCTCACCTCCGTCAATCGCTTTGCAGCCAGTTGCCTGGCAGACGTTCTTGATAATGTCTATACCTCTCTCGCCAACCCCACCATAGATGCTGAACGAGATAAAGTTCGCTAGACCAGCGTCATTGGATTGTATTCCAATATCCATGGCAAATGCGTCTATGCTACCCCTCCTGTTGCCATCAAACTGTGCTTCTGGGCAGACGTGGCGAATGATGGCAACTACCTCATCCGGTGTGCCAATTGCTTCAGGCTCAAAGCCATCAGGAAGGTCGCGCACCGAAGTCACACCTTCTGGTACGCGCATCAGGAAAACATCCCAGCTCATCTATTTCCCTTTAAAGTTGGCTTTGCGTTTCTCGATGAAGGCGGCTGCCCCCTCTTTGCCGTCCTCGCTGCGCCCGGCGATGGTCTGGCCGTAGACTTCGTAGTCCAGCACCTCATCAAGGGTGTTCTGCGTACCCATGATTAGCGCCCGTTTCATCAGGCCGAGGGCGAGGGTCGGGCCTTGCGCCAGCCGCGTCGCCCACTCTGCCGTCGTCGCCGCCAGCTCGTCGTGTGCCACCACCTTGTTGACCAGGCCGAGTTCGAGCGCCTGCTGCGCGTTAACCTCCTCGCCGAGCATACAAAGCTCCGCCGCCTTGGCGTAGCCGATTAGCTGGGGCAGGAACCAACTGCTGCCGCTGTCCGGCACCAGCCCGATGCGCACAAACGCTTGCAGGAAGCGGGCCTTATCGCTGGCAATGCGCAGGTCACAGGCCAACGCCAGGCTGAAGCCCGCCCCTGCCGCCACGCCGTTGACCGCGCCTAGCACCGGCTTGTTCAGCGCCCGCAGCTTGCGAATAATCGGGTTGTAGCGGTTGCGCAGGCTGGCGGCAAAGTCGCGTTCGCCCTCACCCGCGTGGCTCTTCAAATCCTCGCCCGCAGAGAAGGCCCGCCCCATGCCGGTAATCACCAGGCAGCGGGCGGCCTCGTCGCGCTCCGCCTTCTTCAGCGCATCCTGAATCTCGTCGGTCATCGCCTGATTGAAGGCGTTCAGCACCTCGGGCCGGTTCAGCGTCAGCGTGGCGATGCCGTCCTCGACGGTGTATAGGATTGTTTCGTAAGCCATTATTTCTCCATTTCGGATAAGTTCTTAGTCTTCGCGCAAAGCGTAATCAATCGCCTGCTCCATCGTCATTGCCTCGCCCTCGGCCCAGGCGGAGGCATACTCCCTCTTGCTTAGGATAGCGCGGCAGCTGGTCAATGCCGCTTCCTTCAGCGGAACTTGAATGTGTGGCAGCGTAGCGCCGATGGTGTTGAGCAACGCGCTACCGCTGCTAATCAATTTTACCGCCCCATGCGCCGTTGCTTTGGTCGCAGTGGCCGCCTTGGTATCCCCGAGGTTGATTAGTGTTTCGGCAACTGTTTCCTTGCTTCCCATATCATGGAGCAGCCTTATACTCTGCTTAAATCGCAATGTGGCATTTGGATAGTGTTTCTGGGCCATTGCTACTCTGCCAATAGCAAGCAGCGCATTAGCATAGCCCCATTTATCCTCTAGTTCCTGCAACTGGCGCAGGCTGTCTTCGAGTAGCTCATTAGCTTTTTCATAATCACCTACTGCGCTAGCAGTTATACCGAGATTGATGGCTGCGGCAGCGATGTAACGTTTGTCTCTCAGCTCATCGGCAATCAGGCGTGTTTCTTCAAAGAGCTTACGGGCTTCATCGTAGTTACCATCCTCGAAGGCGATACTTCCCAAGTTCAATAGATCGAACTCAATCAGGTTTTGGAGGCGAAGCTGACGAGCAATTTGCAAACCCCCCTCAAGAAAGACCTGCGCTGAGGCGTAATTGCCAGTTGTGATGTTAACATAGCCCAGGTTACCTAGCGCTTGAGCGATATTAAATTGGGCATTCAACTCGCGGGCGGCATCTAGATACTCCTCATAATGAATGCGTGCGGTTGCATACTGGCCTAGCCAATAGGCAATATTCCCTATGTTGTTGAGCGTGGTGGCAATACCCAGTTTATCGTCCAGATCTCGGTACAACTGCAAGGCTTTTTCAAGATGGCTGTGGGCTGCTGCATATTTACCCTGTAGTGTTGCCAAATTGCCTGCTGTAATCAGTGCGTTCGCCAGATGCTTCTTATCAGTTGCTTCTCCCTGCAGGGCAGAATTGAGCCACTGGCTCCCTTCGGTCACGTAGCCTCGCACCTCCCAGAAGCGCCCTAGTTGCCCGGCTATCTAGATTGCCAGGTCGGGCTGATGGGCCAGTAGCCAACCCAGCGCGGCACGGATGTTGTCGTAGTCAGCTTCCAGTCGCACTAGCCAGGTGGCCTGGTCAGCCCCGGTTAGCTGCGGCCCTGCCTGTGCCACTAGGTGCATATAATACTCAGCGTGCTGCGCCAGCATCAGGTCAAGCTCTTCGCGCTCACGCAGTTGGTCGAGAGCATACTCGCGGATGGTGGTCAGCATCGTGAAACGCGATTCGCCATCCAATCCGTCGGTTTGTCGCAACAGACTCTTCTCCACCAACGACTCCATCCCACCGAGTACGTCAAGGCCGGTGTCAGCGTTGCAAACCGCCTCGACTGCCTCAATGGTGCAACCACCCATGAACACTGCGAGGCGGGCGAACAAGGCTTTGTCGCTGCCTTCGAGCAGGTTGTAGCTCCAATCAATCAGGTTGCGTAGGGTTTGCTGGCGGGCGGGTAGGTTGCGGGCGCCGCCGGTGAGCATCTGCAAGGCGCTCTGACCTTGCTGCCCACTAAGGCGGGCAGCGATGGCTTGCGGGGTGAGCAGTTTGATGCGGGCGGCGGTCAGTTCGATTGCCAGCGGCAGGCCATCGAGGTGTACGCATATCTCCGCCACTGCGGTCGCGTTCTCTGCGCTGATGACAAAGCTGGGTTTGGCAGCCCTGGCCCGCTGGGTGAAAAGCGCAATGGCAGTATACTGCTCTAGCTGCTCTGCTGGGGGCAGGTGCTTGAGGTCGGGCAGGTCGAGTGGCGGGACGGGGTACTCTTGCTCGCCGTAAACCCCCAGACTTACCCGGCTGCTGGTTAGCACCCTCAACTGCGGCGCAGCCTTGAGCAATTCGGCAACCTCAGAGGCAGCGGCGATGACCTGCTCAAAGTTGTCCAGCACCAGCAGCAGTTGCTTGCTACTGAGATGACCTTTCAGTGTGTCGAGCTGGCTCTGGCCGCCCACTTTGCTAACACCGAGTGCTTGGGTAACGGTGGGGATGACCAGATTGGGGTCGGTGATGTTCTCCAGCGCAACGAAGAATACGCCGTCGGGATAGTCAGGCAGCGCCTGGGCAGAGACTTCGAGGCTGAGGCGGGTCTTGCCGGTACCGCCCGGCCCGGTCAGGGTCAGCAGACGAACATGAGGCTGGTGTAGTAGGTCGAGGACCTCGGCAATTTCACGCTCACGCCCGATGAAGGGGGTGGCTTGCAGCGGCAGGTTATTAGGGTGTGGCGCGTCGCTCATGTTTTTCTACTTGCCGGTAAACTTTGGCTTGCGCTTCTCCAGAAACGCCTGCATCCCCTCACGCTTGTCCTCGCTGGCGAACAGCAGGTAGAAGTTCTTGCGCTCGAACTCAAGCCCAGCCTCGATGGTGGTGTCGAAGCTGCGTAGCACCGCCTCTTTCGCCAGCCGCACCGCTAGCGGGCTTTTGGCCGCAATCTCCAGGGCGATGCGCCGCGCCTCGTCCATCACCGCCTCGACCGGCACGACGTGGTTGACGTATCCCAACAGCAATGCTTCGCGGGCAGAGAGCGTTCGCCCAGTCAGCACCATCTCCATCGCAACATACTTGCCCACCCGTCGGGTTAGCCGCTGGGTGCCGCCCGCGCCGGGCATTACCCCGATATTTATCTCCGGCTGACCGAACTGGGCGGTCTCGCCCGCGACAATAATATCGCAGTGCATCACCAGTTCGTTGCCACCGCCGAGAGCGAAGCCGTTCACCGCCGCAATCAGCGGCTTGCCCACCCGTCGGATGCGGTCCCACTTGGCAAACTGGTTGCGCTGCAGCATATCTATCACCGTTGCGTCGGCCATCTCGCCAATGTCGGCGCCTGCGGCGAATGCGCGGTTGCCGCTGCCGGTGATGATGATGGCGCGGATATCGGCATCGGCGTCAAGCTGTTCCAGCGCATCCACCAGCTCGTCCATCAGCGCCATGTTCAGCGCGTTCAGCTTGTCGGGCCGGTTCAGCGTCACCGTCGCCACCGCACCATCGCGGCTGACCAGGATGGTTTTATAATCGTCGGCCACTTACTTGTCCTCCATACCAGCATCAATCCGTGCCTGGCGGATGGCGGCATAGTTGACCTTGCGCTTCTGATGAAAGGCAGCCAGGCCCTCGGCCACCTCCGGCGAGTCGGCGTCCACACTGAGCCAGTCGCGCGCGTGGCCCACGGTCATGTTCCAGCTGAGGTCGCGCCAGAAGTTGACCTGCTGCTTGGCATAACGCATGATATTGGGCATCCGCTCTAGCAGCTTGGCGACCATGATGTTCACCGCCGCATCGAGTTGCGCGGCAGGCACCACCTGGTTGATCAGCCCCCACTCCAAAGCCTTTTCCGCCTCTACCTCCTCGCAGAGCCAGAGCATCTCGCGGGCGCGGCGATCACCGATGATAATCGGTAGCCACTGGGTTGCGCCGCCCGCTGGCACGCTGCCCCGCGCTGTTCCCACCTGGCGGAAGATGGCGTGGTCGGCGGCGATTGCCAGGTCGCAGGCCATCTGAAACTCGTTGCCGCCGCCCACCGCCATGCCGTTGACCCGCGCGATGGTCGGTTTGCCGATGTTGCGTAGGCGGTCGTGCGCATCAATGAACGCGCCCATCCACTTCCAGTAATCGTGCGGGCGGGTCAGGAACTTCTCCTGCTCGTCGAGGTCGGCGCCGGTGCAGAACGCCTTGTCGCCTGCGCCGGTCAGCACCAGCACGCCTACCTCGTCATCCCAGCTAGCGTCAAGGAAGGCGCGGGCCATCTCGCTGAGGGTCTGGAAGTTGAAGCAGTTGTACACCTCGGGCCGGTTGATGGTCACCGTCGCTCGCCCGTCGGCTTTGGTGTAGATAATCTTCTCGAAGCCGAGTTCATCCGGCGGCAGCCCGCGTGGGTAATCGAGCATTGTCATTGCGCTACTCCTCGACTGCGGCGAACAGCATCGTCACGTACTCGCGGGCGAAGCTCATCAGATCCTTGCCCGCCGCGCGGTTCTCCGCCGAGGTCATCGCCTCGTCCAGCGCCGCCTTGTCGTCCCAGTACATCTCGGCCATCATATAATACTCCGGCTTCTCGCCGCGCACACCGCTGGTGAAGCGGGTCACTTCCAGCTTGCGCAGACCCGGCACCGCCCGCATCAGCGGCGCGTGTACCTCGTGGTAGTGCTGGTCGAACGCCGTCGCGTCCTCAGGGTGCTTGAACAGGGCCACCAGTTTAACCATCCTCGTTCGCTCCTTTTCGGTGAGATTAAAGATTAAAGATTAAAGATTAAAGATTAAAGATTAAAGATTAAAGATTAAAGATTAAAGATGAACAGCGTTGTAGCGACTCTGATTTTTCGGCTTTCATCTTT
>QHBQ01000078.1 GCA_003243865.1 Candidatus Chloroheliales bacterium
GCGATGCGCTCGGAGCCGAAGCGCCGCATCAAATCGTCCTCCAGCGAGATGTAAAAACGGGAATAGCCGGGATCGCCCTGGCGACCGGCCCGCCCGCGCAACTGGTTGTCAATCCGCCGCGCCTCATGCCGCTCGGTGCCGATCACGGACAGACCGGCGATATCGCTCATCTCTATGCGGGCCTTGATCACCTCCTCGCGGGCGGCGGCGCAGATCTGCTTGGCCTCGGCCAATGTTGCCTCCCAATCCTCCTTGCTGAAGCCGTGATACTGCAGCTCGCTGATGTCAATCTCATCATCTTCGGGTCGCGCGACCAATTCGCCGCTCTGCGCTGCGCGCTTGGCTTGGCGCACCTCCTCCTCGCTGACGGTAGCGTTGATTTCGGCGCGGCGCTGCTTGAGCATATCCATCGCCAGCCGCTCGGGGTTGCCACCCAGCAGGATGTCTACGCCGCGCCCCGCCATGTTCGTCGCAATCGTGACCACACCAGGGCGGCCTGCCTGGGCGATGACTAGCGCCTCCTGCTCGTGCAGCTTGGCGTTAAGCACGCTGTGCGCCACCCCACGTTTAGTCAACAGGCGGCCCAGTTCCTCCGACTTCTCGATGCTAATCGTGCCGACCAGCACCGGCAGGCCCGCCTCGTGCAGCCGCTGCACCTCCTCGGCCACCGCGTTGAACTTGGCCTCCTCAGTCTTGTACACGTAGTCGGGCATATCCATGCGCCGCACTGGGAGATTGGTGGGGATGGGCGCGACCTCAAGCTGATAAATCTTGAAGAACTCTTCCTGCTCGGTCAAAGCCGTGCCGGTCATGCCGCCCAGCTTCTTGTACATCCTGAAGTAGTTCTGCACTGTAATCGTGGCGTAGGTAACGGTCTGCTTCTGGACACGCACGCCCTCTTTGGCCTCGATCGCCTCGTGCAGGCCGTCGGAGTAGCGGCGGCCGGGCATCTTGCGGCCAGTGAATTCGTCTACAATGACTACCTCGCCATCGCTCTCGACCACGTATTCCTTGTCGCGCTTGAACAGCACCTGCGCCTTGAGCGCCTGCTCCAGGTGATGAACCTTGTCGGCGTGTAGCAGGATGCCGGTCTCGCCCTCCTCATAGAGATTGGCGATACCCAGTTCGCGCTCCACCTTGCTGATACAGGCATCGGTAGGGCTGATGGCGCGGCGCTTCTCGTCTACCTCGTAGTCGGCGGGAACGAAGGTGCGGGCAATCTGGGCGAAGTGGGCGTACCAGTCGGTAGATTTGCGCGACGGGCCGCTGATGATCAAGGGGGTGCGGGCCTCATCAATCAGGATGTTGTCCACCTCGTCCACAATTGCGAAGTAGAGTTCGCGCTGCACCGTCTGGGCCAGCGAGGTCGCCATATTGTCGCGCAGGTAGTCGAAGCCGAACTCGTTGTTGGTGCCGTAGGTAATATCGGCGAGATAGGCCTCGCGGCGGGGTACTGGGCGCAGGTAATCGCTACGCTCATCGCCGGTGACGTAGGCGGGGTCATAGAGGTAGGCAGTCTCGTGCTGCAGGATGCCGATGGTGAGGCCGAGCAGATGATAAATCGGCCCCATCCAGCGGGCGTCGCGCTTGACAAGGTAATCGTTGACCGTGACCAGGTGCGCGCCGCGCCCGGTGAGGGCGTTGAGGTAGAGTGGCAGGCTGGCGACCAGGGTCTTGCCTTCGCCGGTCTTCATCTCGGCGATGTTGCCCTTGTGCAGCACGTAGCCGCCGATCAGCTGCACATCGTAGTGGCTCATGCCAATGGTGCGCTGCGCCGCCTCGCGCACGACGGCGAACGCTTCCGGCATCATCTCGATCAGCGCGGCCTCGCCCGCCTGGCGGATGCCGTATTCGTCCTTCTCGTCGTTCTCGGCTTCCTCGATGGCGGCCAGGTAACGCTCCTGAAACTCGGAACTCTTGGCCCGTAGCTCCTCATCGCTGAGGCGATTGAACTCGCTTGCCAGTTCGTTGACCTGCTTGACCAACGGCTCGGCCTGCTTGACCATCTTGTTGCCCGCGTCGAAGGCATTTGAGAACCATTTGAACATATCTAACTAAACTCCTTCAGCCCATAGGTGGGCATAATAATGGCTAATCAAAGTGGGGATTAGTGCCTGGGCGCGACGAATCACGCCCCTACAATGATAATGCAGATCGCCTCTGTAGGGGCGCAATTCATTGCGCCCTGCCTGGCAGTCGGCACATCGTAAGCAATAAGCGCTAACCAGGCAACCATAATCTACAATCTACAATCTACAATCTGCAATCTACAATCTAATTGGGGAAGGCCGCCCGCGCTGAGGCCGAGATGGTGGAGCAGGCGAGTTAGGATAAGCGGGGTGGAGGGTATTACAGTGGAGGCAACGTAAGCAGTACGCTCATAGAGGGTGGTGGCCGCCGCATAAGTCCAGTGGCGGGTAAGGGAGTATTGAGTTTTGAGTTTTGAGTTTTGAGTTTTAACGGCAACGGCGCCAGCCAGTGGCGAGATGGCCGAGGCAGGAACGGTCAGAGCTTCGCTACTGGCCTCGGCCCAACCTTCACTCTGCGGCGCAGTCTGCGTGGCAGCCGCGACCGTACCCAACCCAATTGGGCCGAGCAGGGC
>QHBQ01000489.1 GCA_003243865.1 Candidatus Chloroheliales bacterium
CGCCTACCCCCACCTGCCACCGCCCAGCACCTTCGAGCTAGGCACCGCGCTAGCCTTCCTCCACTTCGCCCGCAGTGGGGTGGACTGGGCGGTAATCGAAGTGGGCATCGGCGGGCGGCTGGACACCACCAACGTGATCAGCCCGGATGTAGGGGTCATCACCAGCATCAGCCTCGATCACGTCGAACTGCTGGGCAACACCATATCCCTGATTGCTGCCGAGAAGGCGGGCATCATCAAGCCTGGACTCGACGTAATCAGCGCCCCCCAGGCGGACGGGGCGGCACAGGTTATCGCTGCTAAGGCGCAGCAGGAAACGGCCAACCTGAATGTGGTTGGCGAGGCGCTCTGGGTTGACCCTACCCGTGCCATCCGCCTGCTCAGTGCCAACCGGCGCTGGGTGCGCGGTCAAAGCTTTACCCTATACTTTCGCCCTGACTTCCCCACTGCCGGTGCGCACCTGCTGCCCGCGCCAGTCACCCTGCCGTTGCTCGGCCTCCACCAGCACGACAACGCCGCTGCTGCGGTCGGTGCCGCCCTGCTGCTTACCCGTCACGGTCTGTCCCTGTCCGCCACTGCTATCGAGGAGGGGTTGGCTGCCGCCCGCTGGCCCGGTCGCCTCGAGCTACTCGAAGATAAGCCCGGCCAGCCCCTGTTCGTGGTTGACGGAGCGCATAATGGCGACTCGGCCGCGCGTCTACGCGATGCACTCGCCCCCGGCGTCTACTTTAACCGCCACCGCCTGATCCTGATTATCGGCATCATCGCTCCCCACCCGATTGAGGACATCTTCACCCCGCTGGCTGCCATCGCCGATACCATCATCCTCACCCGTCCCAATCACCCGCGCGCAATTGACCCCACCACCCTGTTCGCTGAGGTCACCGACCACGTCTCGCCCACGACTGCGGTACTGACTACCGACAGCGTGACTGAAGCGATCCGCATCGCCCGCATGCTTGCTCAACCAGACGACCTCATCTGCGCCACCGGCTCGCTGTTCGTGGTCGCCGCGGCGCGCGAGGCGCTCGGCGTCAATGAGTATCCCCCTGACCAGGTGCGCTCCTTATCTCAGGCATGAGGCATGAGGCGTGAGGCATGAGTGATCGCAGAGTTTTATCAACTAAGCCCCCAGCGGGGGTTGGGATTCGCGCCTGCGATAAACATGGTTGTAGCTTCAAGATTCCTCCCCCAACCCCCGCTGGGGGCTTTTTGCCCATGACTTGGCAATCCTTATCCAGATTTGTGTATACTAGGGGCAGCAGAAAGGGGGTAATGGTGAAGATAATCGTAACCCAGAGCGGGTCACAGCAGGCGATAGCGCGGCTACGCGAGCAGGCTAAAGGCGATGAGGTCGTGGTGGTAGACCGCGAGGGCAGGCCGCTGGATGGTGGTGATCTGAGCGATGCCGAGGTGTTCATGCGCTCGTGGTCGCCCCCCACCGTTACCGAGACGGTGATGAAGCAGGCGCCGCGCCTGAAGTGGATGCACACCCCCAGCGCCGGTCTCGACCAGGTGCTGTTCCCTGCGCTGGTGGAAAGCGACATAGTGCTGACCAACTCCTCTGGCGTTCACGCCATGCCGATCAGCGAGTGGGTAATCCTCTACGTGCTGGCGGCGGCCAAGCGGTTGCCGGAGTTGCTGGCGGCGCAGCGCGAACGCCGCTGGGCGCAAGACCTGAAGCTACAAGAGCTGACCGATAAGACGCTGCTGATCCTCGGCTACGGCGCGATTGGCCGCGAGGTGGCGAAGCGGGCATTGCCGTTCGGGATGAAGGTGATTGCCGCCCGCAGTGGCAGCAAAGGCAAGGATGATGAGCGGCAGGCGGGGGTGGAGATTGTCTACGGCAGTGAGGCATGGCGGGGCGTACTTCCGCGCGCTGACTTCGTGGTGGTATCACTGCCGCTAACCGAGCAGACGCGCGGCGTTGTGAATGCGGCGGCGTTCACGGCGCTGAAGCCAACCGCCTGGTTCATCAACATCGCGCGTGGCGAGATCGCCGATGAGGATGCGTTGCTGCGCGCCTTGCAAGAGGGGCGCATCGCGGGCGCGGGCCTCGACGCCTTCGGCGAGGAGCCGCTGCCTTCAAATCACCCACTCTACAGCCTGCCGGAGAGCAAGGTCCTCCTCACCCCGCACATCAGTTGGAACTCGCCCCAGGTCGGCGAGCGCACGCTCGACCTCTTCCTCGAAAACCTGCGCCGCTACAAATCCGGCGAACCGCTGCTCAACGTAGTGGATAAGCGGGCGGGGTACTGACGCGGAGGCACGAGGCATGAGGCAAGAGGCATGAGTGGATGCGCACTCGTGCCTCTTTATACGTCTGTAGGCCGATGCTATGGTAATGATGCTATGCTAAAATCGAGCGATACTTTAGCCCCAGGGAGCAACTTAGTGACGCCCTACCATGAGATGAGCCACCGCGCGCAATTGCACCGTGAACATAATATAGCTGAGGCGGCGCTGGCCCGCTATCGCATCCGCGAGGCTCGGCTTACCCTACTTACACATAACTTCAACACCGTCTACCGCGTGGACAGCGCAGCAGGCCGCTTCGTGCTGCGCATTCAGGAGCCGAACACGCTCGATGCGCCGACGATTGGCTCGGAACTGGCGTGGCTGGCCGCGCTGCGCCACGATACTGACCTGGCGGTGCCGCAGCCGCTGCCTAATGATGCGGGCGAACTGCTCACCGCCTTGCAGCCGCAGGGAATGCCGCCGCGCCATATCGCTCTGTTCCGCTGGATGGATGGGCAGATTGTCGGCAAGGCCACCACGCCCGCGCGGCTGTTCAAGGTTGGCATGCTGATGGCAACGCTGCACCGGCACGCGCAGAGTTTCATCCCCCCTTCTCCTTTCACCCGCCCACGCTGGGACTGGGCGCGGATGTTCGGCGCGGGCTCGGTGTTCGGCAGCGGCAGGATTGACCCGCTGCTAGCCGATGAAGATCGCCCCGCCTTCGCGGAAGCGTCGGCAGTGGTGCGGCGGGCGATGGAGGAACTAGGTGAGGGGAGCGAGGCTTTCGGTCTCATCCACAGCGACCTGCACTCGTGGAACTATCTCTACCAGCGCGGCGAGATAAAGGCAATTGACTTTGAGATCTGCGGCTGGGGCCACTGGATACTTGATTTGGCGGTGACGATCGAGGCACTGGCTGGGCCGCGTAAGGCGGCAATGCGCGACGCCTTCCTTAGCGGCTACACATCGGTGCGCCCGCTGCCCGCCGGGTTCGAGCAGCACGAGCGAGCGTTCCTTCTTGCGCGGCTGGCCTGCTTCACCAACTGGGTGATCGAGTCGAACAACCCGAAGATGAAGGAAAGGGCCGCTCGCTCAGTCGCGCGGCTGGCCGAGGATATTCGTCAAATAATTGCCGAGTGACAGTTGAGGATGACAAAGAGGCGCACCTCATTGCGCCTCTTCATCTTTAATCCTTAATCCTTAATCTTTTATCTCACCAATTGTGCGGCGTAACCATCTCCAGCGGGTGATGCTCGGCGGCGGCAATCTCCGATTCGAGGAACTTCTCGGCGTCCATCGCTGCCTTGCAGCCCGAACCGGCAGCGGTAATCGCCTGGCGGTAGCGGGTGTCGAACACATCGCCCGCCACGAACACGCCGGGGATGTTGGTGTGGGTCTCGCCGATGACCTGGGCGTAGCCCTTCACGTCGAGGTCTATCTTGTCCTTGAACACGCTGGT
>QHBQ01000292.1 GCA_003243865.1 Candidatus Chloroheliales bacterium
GAAGTTGACCCCGTTGGCGACCAGTTCGCTATAGGTAGCGGCCATGTCGTCGGTAACGAGGAAGATGCCGGAGAAATGCCCAAGCTGGTCGGGGTTGTCGGCTTTGTAGAGGGCGATGTTGGTTTGCGCCCCTTTTGGCACAACCTCCAGCCAGCGAAAGCCGGGTATGTTCTGGGCATCGTCGCTGATTACCTCGAAGCCGAGCGAGTTGGCGTAGAAGTCCTTGGCCTTGTCCATGTCACTGACGTAGACGGTGGTGGTCGAGAGGTACTTGATCATCGCTTTCTCCCTTTCTGAACAGCAAATTGGCTGGGTGGTGCAGTAAAATGGGCATCGGCCGCGCTGCCGGGCCGCCGACCAGCGGCATGCCCGCCGCGGCGGCCCTGGTCGCGCTTGGCTGATCAGCCCCAGCGGTCCAAAGCGGCTATCTGGATCAGGTTGCCGCAGGTGTCGTTGACGACGGCGATGGTCGAGCCGGTGACTTTGGTCGGCGGCATGGTGAACTCCGCGCCCAGCGGCTTCATGCGGTCGTACTCGCGCTGCACGTCGTCCACATAGAACATGGCCGCTGGCTGGCCTTGCTCGAACATCGCCTGCTGGTAGATCTTCGCGGCCGGATTGTCGTTGAGAGCCAGCTGCAGCTCGGTGCCATCGGGCTCCTCGGGGGAGGCCACGGTCAGCCACCTGAATGGCCCCTGGGTGAAGTCGGCCTTTTTCACGAAGCCGAGGACGTCAGTGTAGAAGCGCAGGGCTTTATCCTGGTCGTCCACGTAGATGCTGGTCAATTTGATTCTCACGATTGTACCCTCCTTTTGTTTGTGTGGTGGTATTACTGGGGAAACGTTGGTCTTAGTCTGATCGTGGCGCTGCTCTACAGGGTGTTTGACGGCTGCTCCTTTCCTAAACTCCACTTCCGGCCCATTATAACGGAATGTTGGCGAGTTGCCCAGCGATAGCAACAACAAAGGGAGAAGCGCAAGCCGGGCCATGACCTGGTCTTCTCCCTTTGTTCAATCGGGGAGTGGTGTTCGGGGAAACACGCTCACCTCCCACGGCATTAAGATTGCAGATTGTAGATTGCAGATTGCAGATTAGGGTTTGTAGCCTCCTCCCCTCTTTGGATGTGGGGCGGGGCGCTGATTCCCCTCCCGCCGGGAGGGGCTGGGTGCGTGCCGCCATCGGGACTTAGTTTATCAGGCCCCGGAACGGCGGTAAAGCAGTAGCGTTGGTGAGCCTGATGCACTCCCCCACCCAGCCTCCCCCTTTGGGGAGGAGTAGAGATTACTTTAGTGGCGCTCTAGGCCGCCTGCGCCGCTTCGTTGCGCGGCAGCGGGTTGGCTACCGCCGGGGTGGAGTCGGCTTCCTCAATCCCGACATAGTAATAGTTGGGGCGAAGGTGGCGCACCGGGCGTACCTGCACCCGGGGATGCTCCACCAGCTCCTTCTCCGATACCAGACAGACGTTGGGACTGACCCCGTACTTGAACTCGTAGCGCTCGATCGCTTCGTCAATTTTGGTCTCAGTCTTCTTCTTGGTGTCGTCGTACCAACCGAGGTAAATCATGGCAGTTCTCCTTATTCATACGGCTCGTTGGTTTGGGGTTAGCCGCGCCCGCCGATTATGCGGACGCTGGTTGGCTGCTGGTTGACTACCTGCGTGCCATGTGCTGGGCGCGGCGTGGCAGCGGGTTGCTCATACTCCTGGTAGTCACCTTCGACGTAATCCTCATCGTGATACTGTGGCTGAGGCGCGGGCGGGATATAGCTCTGCGGCTGGCGGCGCGGCAGCGCCGGTTCGCGCATGATAATCACCTGCGGCTGGGGTTGGTAGGCGGATGGTTGCATGGGGGCAAGCGGCTGGCGGCGCAGCAGCATCAGCGCGATAAAGCACATCGGCACGCTGGCGAGCCCACCAAAGAAGATGCCCGCGATGACTGCCCACGCCTCCGGCGCGATGCGCAGTGCCACCACCACCGTCAGGCTAATCGCACAGAGCGCTCCGATAATTGCTATATACTTCTTCAGCATCTGATTAGTCCTTTCAACTTAGGGTGAGTGCCACTCGCCCCTACACCATCTGCACAGGTATGCGCCACCCGCTTCGCACACTCATGGCTCATGCCTTATATAGCACGCAGGCTGTTGCCGCTACGCTGCGTGGCCTTGCCAGTTGGCTGCCGCGAGACTTCGGCCCTCATTGCCCTCTTGTCAACCAAGGGCAGGGCGGAGGGCGGCCAAGTCGCGGGCGGGGCGGACGGCGCCCAGCGGCTGCTTCGCTCGCTCCTGTTCGCGCTGTTGCTCCTGAGCCACCCTCTGCATCAGCTGCACCACCTGGGCGCACTCGGCTTCGTTGATGTAGGCCGCCTGCATCCGCACCATTTCACCCTCCAGCACGACCAACATATCGCCTGCACCCAGCAGTTGTTCCGCTCCACTGTTGCTCTGGTTGGTGTAGTAGCGGGCATTGCCGGCGCTGCTGACTTTGGCGACTATGCGGGCGGGGAAGTTGCCGTACAGGTTGTCGCCAACCAGCGCTGGAACTGGCTCGCGGCTGCCTGCGATAACGTGGACACCGTGCCGCGGCCCGCGCTGGCACAGCATCTTCAACAGGCTGGCGAACTTGCGACCATCGGCGGCCAGCAGCGGAGCGGCGTCGTCAATTGCCACCACGATGCGCGGGCTGGCGACCTGGTTCTCCTCGCGCCATTCGAGGTGGCGGGCCAGCCAGCTAAGGCGATGCACTGCGTCGAGCGGGTCACTGACCAGCGGGGCGAGCAGATGGGGCAGGCCCTCGAGCGGGGTGAGCGCGCCACCGCGCTTGCCCGCGTCAAT
>QHBQ01000139.1 GCA_003243865.1 Candidatus Chloroheliales bacterium
GATTTTCTAAACATGCTCTTAGGGAATTTCACAAAGAGAATTGCAAAACCCCAACAAACCCCAACATTTGCCGCAACGGTGGCGGTACAATAAGCGTGGCTGGAGCGACGTGTTCCAGCACCGCAATTAGCTTGTTCCGTTCAAAAACGAAAGGAGATACTTCCCGTGAAGACAAAGGTAACTTACACAGTAGCGCTTCTGGTCGCTCTGATGCTGGTGGTTAGCCCCACGCAGCGCACGATGGCTGCCCCAGCGAAGCAGACCGGCCCCACCACCTGGACGGTGCTGGTTGGCAGCGAGGCCGAGCTGCAGCCGGTCCAGCATGGTCAGGCTGGCGTCTGGCAGATCATGAAGTTCTACCCCGACAACCTCACCATCAACGTTGGCGACACGATTGATTTCAAGCTCAACTCGCCGGAGCCTCACACTGTCCTCTTCCTTGCCCCTGGTGCACAGGCTCCCCAGATTTTCGTCCCCCAGCAGAATCCAAGTGGGCCGCCCTCTATCTACGCCAATCCAGAAGTGTTCTTGCCCTCTGGCGGGCCAACCTTCGATGGCACGGCTACCAGCGGCGCGGGGCAGCTGGGCGGCGAGCCTACCAACCCCAAGGAGTACAAGCTAACCTTCACCAAGGCGGGCAGCTTCGGCTATTTCTGCTCCTTCCACTCTGGCCTCAACCCTCAGACCAACAAGATCGAGGGCATGACTGGCAACGTAGTGGTGCAAGATGCGAGCACCGCCTATCCCAAGAGCGTAGATCAGGTCAACTCCGACGCGCAGGCAGCAATTGCCACTGACCAGGCCAACGTGGTCAAGGGCGAGCCCGATGTGCAGAAGCTGGCCCAGGCCACTCGCCCCGGCCCGAACGGCACCACCATCTACCAGGTCAACGTCGGCGGCATGAACATGGCAGTTGGCGCAGACTATATGCGCTTCTACCCCAGCGAACTGACTGTCCATGCTGGCGATACGGTGGAGTGGGTCTGGCACGGCCTTCCCCATACTGTGACGTTCGCATCCGGCGGCAAGGAGCCTGACCTGATTCTGCCCCAGCCCCAGCCGAACGGCCCGCCCAAGCTCCTCTCCAATCCGCAGATCGCCTTCCCGGTCGGCGGCAAGGTCTACAACGGCGCTGGCCTGTTCAACTCCGGCACACCACTAAACCCAACCAACGCTGACGGTTCGCCAGTCACCTACATGCTAACCTTCAGCAAGCCAGGCAAGTATGAGTACATCTGCTCCTTCCACGATCAGGAGGGCATGGTCGGTCACATCACCGTGCTAGCAGCAATGTCCAGTGGCGGTCAAGCGGGCGGCAGCCAGCCGATGATGCCGCAGACCGGCAGCGGCTCTGCCGACGGCTTCGGCTGGTTGCTGGCCCTAGCGCTGCTCACCATCAGCCTGGGTGTAGCCCTCAAGCGGCGTATAGTAGCGCAGGTGGGGTAGACCGCGCTCACCTCAATCTGAAAGCGGCAACTAGCACAATTGATTAACTGATCAATGGTGCTAGTTGGGCAGTTGCGCTCAAAATCCGCTTCATCCGCTGCTCAAATCCGCTGGTTGGCCGTCCCCACCGATCCCAGTTTCAGTTTCACTGCCACCTATGTATCGAATGAAACTGAAACTGGGATCGGAGCAATTGCCTATAACTTGCACCCCCCACACACCAGCGGTTATAATTACAATATCGGATATTGCGCCTGTATAGTTACCCCTCCCCCATTTCGGGGGAGGATGGCTCATAATATTTCTCCCCCCATTTCGGGGGTGGCTGGGTGGGGGTGTTTTTGGCAAAGCCTAATCGCAACGAAAGATATGAGCGCCTTGCTGCCGAGCAGGGTACGATTACCAAGGAGTGGGGCGGCAAAATCAGCGTCGCTCTAGTGTTCCCCAATACCTATTATGTCGCCATGTCCAGCCTGGGCTACCAGGCGGTCTACAGCTTGATGAACGCGGAGCCGGATGTTGTCTGCGAGCGCGTCTTCCTGCCCGACATTGCCGAGCAGCAACCCGATGCGCCCTTCCCCAAGCCGGTATCGCTGGAGTCGGGCCGCCCGCTCACCGACTTCGATGTGGTCGCCTTCAGCGTCAGCTTCGAGCTTGATTACTTCAACATCGTGCGAATGCTCAACGCCGCTGGTATCCCCCTGTTCAGTGACGAGCGCGACAACCGCCATCCCTTCCTAATGGTGGGCGGCGCGTGCGCGATTGACAACGCCGAGCCGATTGCCCCCTTCTTCGACCTGGTGGTGGTTGGCGAGGCCGAGGCCCTTTGGCCCACCATGATTGACACGATGCGGCAGTCTATTCGCGGCAACCGCGAGGCGATGCGCCAGGCGTTGGCCCTCTACCCCGGTCTGTACATCCCTGCTTTCTACGACACCTGGTTCGAGGCAAACGGCCGCTATGGTGGCATCAGCGCCAACTCGCGCCACCCCCGCCCTGACATTGCCCTGCCCATCTCCCGCCAGGGCGCGCGCAACCTCAACGAGTTCGCCACCGTGAGCAAGGTACTGACCCGCAATACTGAGTTCGGCGACGCCTATTTGATGGAGGTAGCGCGCGGCTGTGCGCGAGGTTGCCGCTTCTGCCTGGCCGGGTTCGCCTTCCTGCCCCAGCGTGACCGCCACGTGCCGTTTCTGCTCGAACAGGCCAAAGAAGGTTTGAAGTACCGCGACAAGGTGGGGCTGGTCGGCGCGTCGGTGTCGGATTATCGCTACATTGACGAACTGGTGGTCGGCCTGCGCAAGCTGGGCGCGCGTATCAGCATCTCCTCGATGCGCGCCGACAGTATGACCCCTACGCTGGTGCAGGCGCTGGTGGACAGCGGCGCCCGTACCCTCACCTTCGCGCCGGAAGCGGCCAGCGAGCGGCTCCGCCGTGTCATCAACAAACGCCTCAGCTACGATGAGGTGCTGGGCGCGACCGACCTGCTGGGCAAGGCGGGCGCTCGCAGCATCAAGATGTACTACATGATTGGCCTGCCCACCGAGGAGCAAGCTGATGTCGAGGAGATTGTCAGCCTAAGCCTGGCGGTGAAGAAGCGCATGGATGCACACCACCCCGGCGGCGAGGTGCAGGTCAGCGTCACCCCGTTCGTGCCGAAGAGCCACACCCCCTTCCAGTGGGGCGGGATGTTCCCGCTCGACGTGCTGGAGAA
>QHBQ01000398.1 GCA_003243865.1 Candidatus Chloroheliales bacterium
TCATACTTTACCCCCTGGCTGATTACCC
This sequence comes from Candidatus Chloroheliales bacterium, assembly GCA_003243865.1. The sequence goes on from QHBQ01000398.1 coordinate 29, forward strand.
ATTGCCCGGCATCCCAGCGGGCCTGGGCGTAGGCGAAGTAGTCGCGCTGGGCGATGAGAGAGAAGGCCAGATAAAAGATTATAGCTGAAAGATAAAAAATGAGGCGAATTGTAGGGGCGCGATAAATCGCGCCCTGCCGCCTAATTGCAAGGGTGGGGTAGATTGTGTTCTTGAACTGAGGGCGGCGGAGGGCGACGAGGATAACGAAAGGGATGAGCGGCACGAGGTAACGATCCATGAAGTTGGTGGTGAGCAGCAGGCTGGGGAGGCCGACCAGCAGACCCGCAAGGTAGACGAAGTTGACCGGCTCCAACGCTTTGGCACGCTCCCCCACCCAGCCTCCCCCAAAGGGGGAGGGGTCAGCGCTGCCCCCTTGGGGTGAGGGGTTTTGCCACCACTCGATTGTTGCCTCGGTCGCGGCGGTGAGCAGGCCAGCGGTGAGCAGCGCAGCGACAAGGCTGAGGAAGAGCCAGAGCCAGAGGGGGCCAGCCATGGTGACGCGGAAGAAGTGAAGCACTGGCGGCATGAACCCGCCGCTGTCGAAGATGTTGCTGCGGCTGTAATCGAAGGATACGGTGCCGCTGTAGACATACCAGCCAATTATCGTCGCAGTCAGCATGGCGGCGTAGGCGGCGAATATGCGACTGCGCCAGCGCAGCGCCAGTGGGGCGAACAGGCCCAGCACCGGCATGATGATCAGGGCGCGGGAGAGGTGTTCCCAAGCCACGCCAAGCGGGTTGTGGAAGAACTCCTGCACATGCGCGCTGGTCTGCACGCTGATCTCGGCGGGCGGCTGGCCCGCTTGCCAGAGCAGCAAGCCGGCGAGTGCGAGTGCGGGCAGCAGCACGACCGCGAAAGCCCGCCGCCAGGTCAGCCGGCCCTTGAGCAGCAGGTAGAGCAGTGCAGCGAGCGCGACCATCACCCCGAACTGGCGATCGAGCAGCGCGGCCGCGGTCATTGCTCCGCCCAGCCAAAGCCAGCGTTCACGCCCATCTTGCAAGCCGCGCAGGTAGCAGTAGCAGGCGAGCAGGGTATAGGTGAGGAAGCTAGTCTCGGTCATGAAGCTATAGTTCAGGTGGCTGAGGATGGGGTTGCAGGCCAACAGCAATGCGCCCAGCAGCGCGGCTCCCGCACCAACATCCAGCCGCCGCAGCAGCGCGTAGAAGGTCAGGCTGCCGATTGCAGCCAACACAATTGTTGACCAGGTAAGCGCGGTGAAGCTGAAGCCGAACAGGGCGGCGAAGCCCGCCCCCCACAGCGCATGGGTAAGCTGGCTGGCCTGGCTCCAGCCGGGGATGACAAACACGCCGTGCAGCAGGTTGCGGGCCGATTGCGCGTAAATCCAGTCGTCATTGATCGGGTACTCGTGCTGCGGCGGCACGATTGCCACCATCAGCAGGTAAATGAGGATGATTATGAATTTTGAATTATGAATTATGAATTTTGCAGGTTTGTTGTTCGTCATGGTATAAGATTTACCATTCGGCATGAGGATGGGGTGAGCGCCAGCATTTAGCCGTGGCTCACCCCAATTCAACATTCACAATTCACAATTCAAAATTATTCTTTCCCCCGCATCGGCACCGCACCGGCCTGGCCGGGTTGGCGGGGAGCCATGGCGCGGGCGACCAGTTCGGCGACATCCTGGGTGCGGATCTCCTCCTGCACGCCGATGCTCTTGCGGGCATCCTCGAACATACTCATGCAGAAGGGGCAGGCGGCGGCCAGGGTGCTGGCGCCAGTGTCGGCAGCCTCCTGCATCCGCGTGTTGTTGATGCGCGTGCCAATATGCTCCTCCATGAAGATGCGTCCGCCGCCACCGCCGCAGCAAAAGCTCTTCTGGCGGTTGCGCGGCATCTCTTCGAGGCGGATACCGGGAATGGCGGTCAGGATCTCGCGCGGCGCGTCATATTCGTCGTTGTAGCGGCCCAGGTAGCAGGGATCATGGTAGGTCACTTTCTCGTCAATCGAGTTGGTTAGTTGGATGCGCCCCTCCTTGATCAGCTGGTCAATTAGTTGGGTATGGTGCAGCACCTCGTAGTGGCCGCCGAACTGAGGATACTCGTTCTTGATTGTGTTGAAGCAGTGGGGGCAGGCGGTGACAACCTTCTTGACCTGGTAGCCGTTGAGGGTCTCGACGTTCTCTTGGGCCAGGGTCTGGTAGAGGTACTCGTTGCCAATGCGCCGCGCCGGGTCGCCGGTGCATTTTTCCTCTTTGCCGAGGATGGCGAACTTGATGCCNGCCGCTTGCAGGATGCNCCCGAAGGCCTCCACCGTCTTGCGGTTGCGCTGATCGAACGAGCCGAAGCAGCCGACGAAGAAGACGATCTCAGCGTCAGGGGCTTCTGCCAGGGTGGGGATGTTAAGCGGCTTGGCCCAGTCGCCACGCTGGGCGGCGGGGAACTCCCACAGGTTGCCGTTGCGCTCCATATTGGTGAAGGTGCGGTTGACCTCGGCGGGGAAGCGGCTCTGCTCCAGCACCAGATAGCGGCGCATATCCACGATGCGGGCCATCGGCTCGATGAACACCGGGCAGGCGCTGATGCACGCCTGGCAGGTGGTGCAGGCCCACAGCACGTCGTCGGTAATCACGTCACCGACCATCGCTGCATCGGCAACGTTCAGGTCGTGGGCGCGGTGGGCGGCCTCAGTCATGCGGCTCTCGTTGATCTGGTTGGCGGGCGGCACCGCCTCCATCTGCCGCGCCTTGAGCAGCTTCGGCCCCTGCTCCAGCATATAATCCTTCAGGTCGAGGATGACTGCTTTGGGGTTGAGCGGCTTGCCGGTGGCGTAAGCAGGACAGGCTTCCTGGCAGCGACCACACTCGGTGCAGGCTACGTTGTCGAGCAGGTTGCGCCAGGTGAACTGGTCAATCTCGCTGACCCCATAATGCTCCTGCTCCTCGATGTTCTCGATCTTGGGTAGCATCCCCTTGGGCGACTTGTTGCGGAAGTAGGTAGTGAGCGGCGCGGTGAAGAGGTGCAGGTGCTTGCTGTAGGGGATGTAGACGAGGAAGGCCAGCACGGTCAGGGTGTGCCACCACCAGCCGAAGTTGAAGTCTGCTTGCAGGTCGGCAACGCTCACGCCGGAGCCTAGCAGCGCACCGATGTTGTTGGAGATGAAGGCCCAGGGCGCAACCTGGGCGTAGCCGCTGTGCGGCATCGTCTGGGTGACAAGGGCATAGCGGAACGAGTTGGTGGTCAGGTCACTGGCGGCGCTGAACAGGATCAGCACGAGGATAAAGTAGCTGTCGAGGCTGAGGGTGAGCGCGCGGGGGCGCAGCACCAGGCGGCGGAAGACAAAGTAGAGCACCGAGAGGATAACGATGGCATCGAACAGGTCGAGCAGCAGCACGTAGATGGGGTTGAACTCGATGAAGCCGATTTCCAGGCCGGGGAAGAAGCCTTGCAGCCACATCATTGCGCTCTGGATGGTGATGATCAGGAAGCCGTAGAAGACCAGCAGATGGAGGAAGCCCGCCAGCCGCCGCTGCAACACCTTGGCCTCGGCAACGACGAAGATGATGAAATCCCTGGNCCGCCCCCAGTGGTTGCCGAAGTGGGCGGGCTGGCCCATGCCGATGAGGGCTACTAGTTGGCCGACGCGGTTGGCGAATGCCGACCAGGCGACCACGAACAGGATCGCGTAAATCACGTAACTGAGCAGACTCGCTCCGGTTGCTGACATTTCTACCTCCTCTGCTGACATTTCTACCTCCTCGCGGGCGGGGCGAGTGCAACCCGCCCCTACATATCTACATATGTTGGGTTACAGCACGCTGATTATAGCAGGGCGGTTTGGGTTTTGCAATCGGGAAATTGGCATAAAACAGCAGGGGCGCACCGTACTGGTGCGCCCCTGCTGGGTTTGTATCAGTGCTTAGACCTCAGTCCTCAAGCTGTTACTCAGCCCTCAGCCCTCAGTCCTCGGCGCTGGCTATGGCCGGTTAATGATACCCTTGTACACAATCTGGGCCATCTCATCGCGCTGGATGTTCCGGTTCGGCCTGAAGGTGCCGTCGGGGTAGCCCTGGATGATGCCGTTGTGGTAGGCGGTCTCGATGTAGACGTAAGCCCAGTGGCTGGGTGGTACGTCGGTGAAGTCCTGACCGCCACCAGTCGGGGTAAACAGTTGATAGCCACCGGCCAGCACCACCAGCTTGGTTAGCTGACCCCTGGTGATGGGGATGTCGGGCAGGTAGCAGGGATAGATGGCGTTGTGCGCCGCGCAGCCAGCCGCATCGAAGCCGGTGAGGATACCGTCGTGATAGCCGCTCTCGATCAGGGCAAAGGCCCAGTGGCTCCGCGGCACGTCGGTGAAGGACTGACCGCTGGTCGGGGTGTAGAGCGGCAGGCTGAAGCCAAGCACAACCACCTTGGCGAACTGGGCGCGGGTGGCGGTGCCGTATGGGACGTAGTGGGTGTAGTCAATGCCGACCACAACGCCACGGCAGCTGAGGTAGTGGATGGCGAAGTAGAAGACGTNGNNGNTGATGTCCACGAANGGGTTGGGGCAGTCNGTNGGCGTNGCACTCGGTACTGGCGTGTTGGTAGCGGTCGCCANTGGCNCTGGCGTGTTGGTAGCGGTNGCCACTGGCACTGGCGTGTTGGTAGCNGTCGCCANTGGCACCGNNGTGTTGGTAGCNGTTGGNGGCACTGGCGTGGCTGTGTTGGTAGCNGTNGGTGGCACTGGCGTGNCNGTGTTGGTNGCCGTTGGTGGCACTGGCGTGNCNGTGTTGGTNGCCGTTGGCGGCACNGGGGTCAGNGTTGGGCAGCCNCCGCCACCNCCNACCGTNCCTAGCAGCCGGTACGACTGGTCGGGATTGGCGCTGTCGGCGGTGCAGGTGCCGCGGTTAGCCCAGGTGGTGCAGCCAGTACCAAAGCCGTTGCCTGGGTTCTCCCATGCTGCCGCGCTGTTGGTCTGCGGGCTGCGGTCGGTCCAGAACCAGCCTGGCATGGTGCTGACGTTGCCGACCACCGACACCCAGTAGGTGCCAGCGGGCAGCACTGCCGCGGATGGCAGTACGATGGTGACGTTGCCGGTGCCGACGTAGGAGAGGCTGGTGTAGGTTAGCACCGGGGCGCCTGGCAGGATGCCACTGTTGGCGTAGAAGATGACGTTGAAGGAGCTGGGAGTGGTGAAGTAGACACCCGAGGCATCTACCTCGTTGATGTTCCAGGTCTGACCGGACGGCACCACGAAGTCATCGCCGAGATAGGCGTTATCTGCAGAGTTGTCTCCGACGTTCGAAGAGATGACCGCGGTGTTGCTTTCGCCTCCGGTCTGGTC
>QHBQ01000171.1 GCA_003243865.1 Candidatus Chloroheliales bacterium
CAATATGGCAGCAGTAGCAATTCCCCAGCTTGCTGCAATCAATATCCCCATGATGAGCAGCGGCCAACTTTCCCTACCCTGGTAACTATTTCGGTGCCTCATATATCCAGTTCGCCATCATCTTCTGGTAGCCAGATTTAGTGACGTTGGCGGTGATTGTGCGGCGGCTAGTTTCAGAGCGGCCCGCAAATAGCCAATCATCCTTTGTCAGCTGCGCTCCTAGCACCCTCATGAACCGGAAAGGTCGTGGCGCTATCCCCTTAACTGCGTCGCCTGGGCGATTGCTGTCGAACACGAACACCATCAGCCAGCTTTCTTCTGGGTTGTGACCTTGCCATGCGCTGGAGTAGCGTGACGCCTTAATCTCGATACCTTCGCTGGCATATTGCACTGCATTGTTAGGGAACCGACCTGCCGGTATCAAGTCGGGATGGCCGTTGTGATGCTCGTTCCTGACTATGCCAGCGCAGTGTTTCGGAATGCTGGCGCTGGCGAACTCACCGACGATGCTGCTGAAGTTGGCAGGCATCAACATTGCTTCTAGGCGCATCATTTCCCTGGCACAGAGTTGCTGATTGACCAGTCCGAGGAAGCTGACGAACTCAGCCATTGCCGAGTAGATGTGCTGGGTGGTGCAGCCATAGGGTATCAGTGCTTGTGGATTAAAGCCGTTTGGATTAACCGGCTGTGGCCTACAAGCAGCCAGCTCTAGCTCATCAATCATTGTTCACCCTCGGCGCAGCGGGAGTGATCGCCTGCGTCACCTTGTCTGGCACGTTGCGGCTCAACCTCAGGAGCAGCAACAAACCAACCCATACCAGCACCTCGCCATAGAACTTGTAGGATAGAATTAGCTTCCACAAGCCCCCATAGTTGACTTTATCATAGACCAGCCAGATGTTTTCGTAGGCGAGCAGCAACGCGCCTGCACTGAGCAACGCGCTCGCGGCGATGGTGCGGCGGGGTGCGCGGGCCAGCCAGTTCGCCCCATCCTCTTGCAAGGCATAGAAAGACACCCCCAGCGGCAACAGTAGGGCGACCAGGTAATGCAGCCAGGCGGCGGGCAGTATCATGATGCTGACGCTCACGGTGGCGGCGAAGCCAAGTGCGTAATTAAGGCTACTGCGGGGCTGCTGTCGCCCCGCCAAGTAGAGGGTCACCCCCAGGCCGAAGATTGCGCCAGCGTAGCTGATCAGCCCCAGCAGCAGCGAACGCAGTTGCAGGTCGCTAGGGAATGGCTCGAGCGCCAGGCGGTCAGTGAACAGGCGGGCGACAAAGCCGCTGAGGGTCTGGTTCTCCACCCAGGCAGTAGTGCCGCCCGAGAGCGGCAACACCTGGCTGAGGTAGGTAGCCGTGGCGGCCGGGCCAGCCAGGGCCAGGCCGAGCAAGCCCCAGCCGAACAGGCCCAGGCCGAAGCCCACCACCGCCCGCCACTCGCGCCGCCAGAGCAAATAGAGGATCAGCAGCGCGGGGTAGAGTTTGAGTGCTGCCGCCAACGCCAGCAGCACACCGGCCAGCACCGGGTGGTTGGTGCGCAGCGCGGCTAGGGTAAGGGTGAGCAACAGGAGGATGACAAAATCCAGTTGCCCATAATTGAGCGCATCAATCATCGGGTGATAGATCGAAGCGAGGAAGAGCAGGGCCAGACTGGCTGGCGCAGCCACCGCCGTGAGAACTGTAGCTGGGGTGGCCGCGGCGACCCACGGGGGCAAACGGCGGCTGAAGCTAGCGATCAGCGTGCCGAGCGCGGCGAACAGGAAACCGACGTTAAGTATGCGCCACCAGTTGAGCGCCTGATCATAGTCAAGCAAAGCCAGGGGCCGCAGCAAGCCAGCAAACAGCGGGGGGTACTTATAATAGGAGGCGAAGGAGTTCTGGTGCAGCCCGGTCGGGTTGTAGGGTGAGTTGCCTTGGTTGAGTAGCCCAGCGGCCTTAAACATGGCCTGGAAATCAACGCCGCGCCCCTGGTTAATGCCGATTGCGAAGGCCGCGCCGAACGCAATAATGGTGTAGCCAAACAGGACGATTAGTAGTGCAGCGAGCGCCAACTGCTGGCTGCTCACCGATGCCTGGCGGGATAGATAACGCGCCGCGATCGCTCGCACCATTGTGGTTGCCACCAGGGCAACCAGCCCCCCAAGCAAGAGCTGGCCGCCGTAAGGAGTCAGCCAGAGCCGTTGCCAGGCGATGATCGCCGCCAGCAGCACCGCCAGGGCCAACCCGCCGCTAGCGGCCCACCGTCGGCTGATCACCTGACCAAAAGCGAGGGTTAGCAGCCCCACGCTACCAATTAGCGCGACGAACGGCAGCGGCGCAGGCAGTACCGGCCCGCGCTGGGTTAGGATCACGCTACTGAGCGCCACCCCGAGATCGCGGCCATCAATCGGCGAGTGGTAGGTAGGCGTGGTGGCGATGATAACGCTGAGATCACCATTGCCGTCGGCAGTCAGTTGCATAGGCAGGGCGTAGGTTTGCTCATTGCTGCCTGTGGGGATAAAGCGGGCAACCGTGCGGCGTGGCTCACCAGCGCGTAGCTCAACCGTTGGCTGAGCCACCTGGGAGGGGCGCAAGGTTGCCAGCTGTAGGCTCAATTGCCATTGGCCCCAGCCCACGCCAGGATAAGTGATCTTGCTCTCCGCCTGCGTCCAGCGGAAGGGTTCGTGCGGGCCGTTCTCGCTGTTGTAGAACTTGGACACGTAAAGGGCATCGGTCTGGCCTACGCTAATCGTCTGTGGGCGGGGACTCTGCCAGGCCAGCAGCAGTAGCAGCGCGCTGCTCAACATCACTAGCGCAGTCAGTTGCAGCAGGTTCAGCCGCTCAAGCCTGCTGACGAACCGGCCCGGCACGCGCGTGGCTGCCGCAGCAGGCGCTTGATTAACAGTCTCGCTGCGTTGCTGCGCCACCCTGCCGCCCTCATCGCTGATGTTTTCGTCTACCACACTCTTCTTGAACATTAAATTGGCATCGTCTCCTCATTACCCCTTGCGGCTGAGTAATGGCTAGCGTGAACCAACCGCGCCGCCCGCGCCAGCCTGTAGTCGGGCGCGCAACTGAGCGGCGGAAAGATGTCCCGTGTTGCGGAAGATACGTACGGTGGGGTGATCGAACACCTGGAACGTCTCTTCTGCGCTGTCGTCGGGCCAGCTAAACGGTCCCAGATGCGGCGGGTCGGCGAAGGTTGCAGCGGGGGTGTAGCCCAGATTGTCGGCAAACAGTTGGCGGTAGTAGTTGGCGGTTAGCGGGAACTCCGGCAGGCGGGGCAGGGTGGCCGACCAGATGCGGTCTGGCACAATCAAATAATCGCCGTGCGCCAGCATATCGGCGAACTGGCTCATCTTGTCAGGCGTGTCGGGTGTACGCACGTCAAGCATATCGTAATTGTAGATCGGGTTCTTCGCATTGCGATCGGTGAGTGGAATCAACCGTGCTGAGTAGATGCTGCTCTCAATCACGATGTGCGACTTGGGCGGCACATTGTTGATCACCCAGCCGGTGGCCTGCAACCGCGTGTCGGGAACGCGGAAGATCGAAAACACCGCCATCCCCCAACCGATTGCGCCAACGATGATCACGCTGATCACGACCCAGCCCAGCCAGCGACCGGCGGTGCGGTATCGCCGCAGCCAGCCAGCCAATGCCACCAGCCCCCCGGCCGCGAACAGACAGCAGTAAGGGATCAGGGGCATCATATAGCGAACGTAGCGGTTGTCCCAGGTGCCGATGTAGGTGAAATATAGGGTCGGCCAGACGGTTAGCAGCAGCAAGTAGATGTACTGCAAAGAGCCGCTGTTTGGTGAAGACAGCTGGATAATCTGCTCCCCTTCAGCGGTAGCAGTAGTTTGTTGCCCGCTAGGACGGAACCGGGCCATCACCATTCGCCCGCAGCTAACCAGCGCCCAGGCCCAACCAGCCAACGCGGCAATGCCCAGCGGTACACCGAGTTCCCATAGCACCAGGTTCTGCAACTCGAAGACATAAGGGATGCTGCCAATGAATTGCCAGGTCCAGCTCTGGGTGCCGCCCATCTCGTTGAACTGCTCGGTAAACGCTGGGATCGCTTCATTCCAGCCCAGCACCAGGTAGGGGTCAACCGCCAGCGTAACTACGATGGTGACGCTCCCCATCAGTAGCAGTGGGCCGAGCCACTTCATCCAGCGGAAGGGTCGCTGCTCTGGCTGGCTCTGCCGCCACAAATGCGCCAGCAAGGGGAGCAGCGCAAACGCTGCCGCCGACAGCTTGGTGGCGATCGCCAGCCCCAGCACCACCCCGGCCAGCACATACCAACGCCGCCGCCCGTCGGCGGCGATCTGGCAGGCGATCCACAACAGCAGAACCCCCTCCAGGGTCATCAGGGTGTCTACCGTGCCATAATGAGCCTGCTGGATTAGCATCGCCGCCCCGGCAGCAAAGGTTGCCGCCAGCAAGCCAGCGCTCACCCCCCAGAACCTTCGACCCAGGAGGAACATCATCAACACCAGCACGGTGCTAGCCAATGCAGAATAGCCCCGCCCCACCAGCGCCAGCCTTGTGCTTGAGACCCAGCTTATGCCAGTTACTTTGCTCAGGATTTCGGCAGTGGCGCGATAGAGGTAGATAGCGAAGGAGCCATAATGGTAGAAGTGGGGATTCAAATCGGGGCCGAGGTGGCGTACCGCATCGTTCAACACCTGTTCATCATGGTGCAGCACATACGCGCCATCATCCCAGTTCAGGTTCCAGAAGCGCACCACCAGCGCCAGCAATATGATCCCGGCCAGCACCACCCACCAGGCCCGCGCCCAGATGTTGGCAACCGCCCCGCGATTTAGATATACGCTGTCCGCTTTGCTAACCATCGTCCCCCCCTGCTTTCTATGCCCTATTTTAACCGATGGCTCGGCTGCTGGCAAGACGGCAGGGGCGTTAGAGTGCGCAATAGTTTCCTGGTTAGTGAATATTTCGGGTTGGTATAATCTGCGGCGCAGCCGGGGCCAGCGCTGCCATCACCTTGTCCGGCACATTGGTGATAATACCGTCCACGCCAACATAAGCAAGCATCCGCGCTGCGACCGGGTGGTCAGCAGTCCAGACCACCACCAGCTTGCCCTGGTCGCGCAGGCGACGCACCATGTAGGGGTTGAACAGCGCCGAGCGCCAGTGCGGCAGCACCACCTGGGCGTCGGCAGTGGCGCGACGGGTGCGTTCGCTGGGGAAGTATGGCCCGTGCGCGTAGAGCGCACCGAGGGTCAGGTAGGGAGCAATTGCGCGCAGCTTGCGGATGGCGGCGTGGTCGAAGCTGATCACGATCGCCTGGCCCGCCAGTTCACGGCCCTCCCGCTTCAGCAAATCGGCCACCTGCTGCTCGATGCCCGGGTACTGGGCCGGGTCTTTCAGTTCGATGTACAGGCCATATGCCCACTTGCGGGCATGGTCTAGCGCCTCGGCCAGCGTAGGCACCTTCTCGCGCTTGAACTTGGGGTCAAACCAGCTACCGGCATCGAACTTCTTCACCTCGGCCAGCGTGTAGAAGCCAACCCAGCCGACTCCATTGGTAGTGCGGTCGAGCGTCTCATCGTGCAGCACCACCAGTTCGCCGTCGGCGGTCATCTGCACATCAAGTTCTACTGCATCCACCCCCATATTATGGGCCTGGAGCAAGCTGGCAACGGTGTTCTCCGGCGCGTAGCCCGCCGCGCCGCGATGTCCGATCACCATCACCGGGCCGAGCCGCCGTTCGCGCAGCAGCAGGTACTGAGCGGCAACGTAGCCGGTCAGGGCAATGAATGCCCAGCCCAGCAGGTAGCCGAGGGATTTAAGGACGCGCAAGGGGAAACTCCTTTATCTCCCAGCCGTGTTCGATGGCGTGCTTGCGTAGCGCAGCGCGGGGGTTGATGGCAACCGGATGACCGACCAGTTCCAGCAGGTGGATGTCGCCAGCAGTGTCGGCGTAGGCGTATGAGGCGGTCAGGTCAATCTTGTGCTGCTCGACCAGCTCTTGCAGCAGCGACGCCTTGTGCCTGCCGACCGGGTGAGTGTTGGCGATGTGGCCGGTGAAGCGGCCTTTCGCGTCTACCTGCAGCGAGCTTGCCACCAGCAAGTCGGCCTTCGTATATTCGAGCAGCGGTTGAAGCAGGAAGTCGAGCGAACCGGAGAGCAGCACGATGTAGTGACCCTCGCGCTGGTGTTCGCGCAGCGCGGCCAGGCCAATAGTGGATAGGCGCGGCATGATTTTGCGGCTGAACAAATCACGACCAAACTCGCGCATCCGCTGGGCGTCGAGGCCGCTGAGGTAGATGCGGTCACGGGTCATTGCCTTGAGCGGGTCGAACGCGGATAGCCGCCCGGCCAGCGCCCGCGTGACCGCAAAGGCGCGGCGCGGCCCCAGCAGCCCGCCGCGCAGCAAAGCGCGGAGGAAGATGCGCTCTGCGCTGGTGCCAGGGATGAGCGTGCCGTCTACGTCGAAGATGGCCGCCACCCGCCCAGCGACGGTGTTTGCTCCTCCCCCAGAAGCCCCCCCTCCCCCAAAGGGGGAGGCTGGGTGGGGGAGTGCATCGCGCGGCGCGGACCCACCCCCAGCCCCTCCCGGCGGGAGGGGAGATGCGTTATCCACGCTCATCGCTCCCCCGTGGGCTGAGGCTGCTCGCCCCCCACAGCATCAACCGGCGGCGCGGGGATGCGCTTTGCCAGTGAATTCGGCCCTGGCAGGTACATCGGGCGGCTGTCCCACACCACCACTGCGCCGCGCATCAGCATATACAGCACCGTGAAGTAGATTAGGAAGGTGCCGAT
>QHBQ01000299.1 GCA_003243865.1 Candidatus Chloroheliales bacterium
TGATTTTCTAAACATGCTCTAAGGCGGGCAAGATTGCCCTGATTAGGTATACGATGGATAGCGATACTCTAACCGTATGCTATGACGCTAATTGTGCCAACGCTAAAGCCTCAACCAGGCTCGCGAACAATGAGTCGCTCATCACTATGCTACGCAACGCTGGCGTACCCCCTGACAAGATGCCCACAATCCAAGTCAGCCCGCCTAGCCCCTGGCCCTCGCCAACTATGAATCGTGCATAATAAGATCATCGGGTGCTAAGATGCGGCACATATCACCAAGACGAACACGGCCCGGTAGCATCGCTCTGCTTCTAGCGTTGACCTTCGCCGCTGCTAGCGCTGAATACCACCGCGATTACATACCAATCAGCCAGATGGTCGCCGATGCGAGGGAAGGCAAGGTTGCGCGGTTGATATTCGAGGCTGACAGCGATGCCGTCGGTGTCTGCTACGACCAGCGTTGCCTCAACGAGAAGGTTACGATGTCTTGGGGTGGCTCACTCCGTGGGTATATGTCCGTAGCTGGCGTGACAGAAGAACATATGCCCAGGATTGAATTTTCAAGCCGATAATCTTTGGCCACAAACGTTAATGTTTGTTTAACGAACCATCCGTCCCCATTGTTCGTATTACTATCAGGCGGTTCGGCGTATGTAAGGGCTGGTGGCATCCACCCATGCAAGGTAGGGGTGGGTTGCACTCGCCCTGGCTGAGTTAGAGTCGGGTTAGAGTAACCCGCCAACCGCACATATAAATACCTGCTTCTTTGACAGGGCAAGGTAAAGCAGGTATAATAGAGCGTAGCATACCCTCGTTATAGCAAGAGGGGTCATCGCGTTATTTGCCCCGTCGCTGCAATTTCCTGCCCGATGAGTCGCTTCCGCAGCCGACTACTTTTTAACTGGCCTGGTGCCAGTGGCTACTGACTACCCTGTCGCGCCAATGCGCTCTCATCAGTAGCCCATAACCCGTTCCACCCACACTGGAGGTTTGAAAATAATGGGTGACAATAAACTAGTCAAGAACAGCTTGCTCTATGTCCTTATCCTGGTTGTGCTGCTGGCGGTTGCTTTTACCTTCCTGGGTAAGAGCGATGCTCAAAACATCCCTATCAGCCAGGTAATTGCTGACGCGAAGGAGGGCAAGATCTCGCAGATTATCTACAGCCAGGATAGCGACAACATCAAGGTCTGTTACGACAAGGTTAACACTTGCAACGACTACAAGACCTCGACCAAAGAGTCCGGCACCGAGTCGCTTGCTACCTACCTGCGTAATAATGGCGTACCCCAGGATAAGCTACCCATCATTCAAGTGCAGCCAACTAGCCCCTGGGCCGGGCTGCTCAGTACCCTCACCTTCATCATCCCGATGGGCATCCTCATCCTGATATTTTTCTTCATGATGCGCCAGGCGCAGGGCAGCAACAACCAGGCCCTCAGCTTCGGCAAGAGCCGCGCCCGAATGTTCATGGGCAACAAGCCGAGCATCACTTTCGCCGATGTCGCGGGTGTGGAAGAGGCCAAGCAGGAACTGGCCGAGGTGGTGGAGTTCCTCAAGTATCCCGACAAGTTTGCCGCGCTCGGCGCGCGCATCCCGCGCGGCGTGCTGCTGGTTGGCCCTCCCGGCACCGGCAAGACGATGCTGAGTAAGGCAGTCGCCGGTGAGGCGGGGGTGCCGTTCTTCAGCATCAGCGGCTCGGAGTTCGTCGAGATGTTCGTCGGCGTTGGCGCCAGCCGCGTGCGCGACCTGTTCGACCAGGCCAAGCGCAACGCCCCCTGCATTGTGTTCGTGGACGAGATTGACGCAGTCGGTCGGCAGCGCGGCGCGGGCCTGGGCGGTTCGCACGATGAGCGCGAACAGACCCTCAACCAAATCCTGGTCGAAATGGATGGCTTCGACACCTCTACCAACGTGATCGTCATCGCCGCCACCAATCGCCCCGACGTGCTTGACCCCGCCCTGCTCCGCCCCGGCCGCTTCGACCGCCAGGTGGTGCTGGACCGCCCCGACATCAAGGGCCGCCAGGCGATCCTCGAAGTACACGCCCGAGGCAAGCCGCTGGAGAAGACCGTCAGCCTCGAGGTGCTTGCCAAGCAGACGCCAGGCTTCAGCGGTGCCGACCTGGAGAACCTGGTCAACGAGGCAGCCATTCTATCCGCCCGCCGCAACCGCAAGACGGTCAGCATGAACGAGCTTGAGGAGGCGATTGACCGCGTCATCGCTGGCCCGGAGCGCAAGAGCCGCGTGATCAGTGACCGCGAGAAGGCAATCACCGCATACCACGAACTGGGCCACGCTATCGTGGCGCGGATGCTGCCCAACGTTGACCCGGTTCACAAGATCAGCATCATCTCGCGCGGAATGATGGGTGGCTACACCCGCGTGTTGCCCAGCGAAGAGCATTACACCATGACCAAGAGCCAGTTCGAGGACAACATCGCCTTCGCAATGGGTGGCCACGTTGCCGAGGAGATTATCTTCAACGAAATCACCACCGGCCCCAGCAACGACATCGAGAAGGCTACCGGTATGGCCCGCCGCATGGTGACGGAGTACGGGATGAGCAAGAAGCTCGGCCCAGTCGCCTTCGGCAAGAAGGAAGAGATGGTCTTCCTCGGGCGCAGCATCAGCGAGGAGCGCAACTACTCCGACGAGATTGCCTACGAGATTGACAAGGAAGTGCGCCGCATCATTGATGAGGCATACGACCGCGCCAAGGGCATCCTTACCCAGCACAAGGACAAGCTAATCGGCATTGCCCAGGTGCTAATCGAGAAGGAGACGCTGGAGGAGGAGGAGTTCGAGGCGCTGTTCGAGGGCATCCCGCGACCAACCCCCACCTTCACCATGCCGCCGCGCCCCGACCAGAGCAAGGGTGGTACCGCCCGCCCGGCCCAGCCTGCGCCGCTGCCCAACCTGCAACCTGCGCCTGGCCTGGCTACTCGCGGCTACGATAATAACCCTAGCTAACCGACCCAAGTACTAACACCCCATGCGTAGTCACGCATGGGGTGTTTTTGTGCTAAAATCAATGCTGATAATAAACAACTAACCGGGAGCGATAATAAGTGAACCTTCGACCCGTCTATAGGATGTACATTGATGAAGTAGGCAATCCTGGCCTAGGCCAATCGAACCACCCTAATAACCAGTTTCTTAGCCTCACTGGGTTGATAACAGAGCTAGACAATGTGCCTGCAATCCAGAACCAGATGGATACACTGAAGATGAACTATTTTGGCTCCAGCAACGTGATATTTCATCGTAACGATATAGAACGTGGCAACGGGGTGTTCCTGCCATTGCTCAACCAGCAAATAAGGCAGAGTTTTAATCATGAACTTGAAGGACTGCTAGCCTCATGGAATTTCACCCTTGTAACAGTTTGCATGGACAAAGTGAGCTTCTGGTAGAAGCTCCAAGTTCGTACCTTTGAGCCGTACTATACATGCATGGCTTACCTCTTGGAGCAATATGTACGTTTCCTTGAGGAAAGGCAAAGTCAGGGTGACGTCATGTTTGAATCTAGAGGTAAATCCGAGGACATAAGATTGGAGCGCGAGTCCCTTCGATTGGGGCGAACAGGTATCAACGGTAAGCAGCTTCACTCTGTGCTTACCAGTAAGCATCTAAAGATAAGGCTAAAGGCTAGCAACGAGGCTGGGTTGCAGATCGTTGACTTGGTTGCCTATCCTAGTCAGCAACAGATTCTCCAAGAATATGGTCGCCCCACTCAAATCACTGGCTTTGCTTCTGGCATTATCAAAGTGCTACAAGGCAAATATTACCAAGGTGCAGGTAAGGCAAATGGAAAGATTTTTCTGCAATAAAAAAAGGGACCCGTAAAGGATCCCCACGCTGGCTATTCAGCCAACCCCCTCCAAGAAGTATTGGATTGATTGTATTATACCTTATGCAAGGCGGACTGTCAAGTCCGATGAAGATAATAGGCTAAAAGAATGTACCTCAAGAAACTGCAACTGCAAGGCTTCAAGACCTTTGCCCAGAAGACCGACTTCATCTTCGATGGCAGTATCACCGCGATCGTCGGACCGAATGGTAGCGGCAAGAGCAACGTTGCCGATGGGCTGCGCTGGGCGCTGGGCGAACAGTCTTACCTGGCGCTGCGCGGCAAGCGCACTGAGGACATCATCTTCTCCGGCTCCAGCAAGCGCCAGCCGGTTGGCATGGCCGAGGTCAGCCTCACGATTGACAACTCTAGCGGGGCGCTACCGATCGAGTTCAACGAGGTAGTGATCACCCGCCGCGCCTACCGTGATGGCAACAACGAGTACTACGTCAATCGCAGTCGAGTGCGGCTGCGCGATGTGGCCGAACTGACCGCCAACCTCAACCACGCCTACACCATCATCAATCAGGGGCTGGTGGATGTCGCCCTCAGCCAGCGCCCGGAGGAGCGCCGCGCCCTGTTTGAAGCGGCGGCGGGCATTGCTCACTTCTACAGCCAGAAGGAGCAGACCGAACTGCGCCTGCACCAGACCGAGGATAACGCGGTGCGGCTCAACGACATCGCCACTGAACTCGAACCGCGCCTGCGCCAGTTGGAGCGACAGGCCAAACTCGCCCGCGACGCCCGCCGCATCACTGACGAGCTTAATGCCCGCCTGCTAGCCTGGTACAGCGTGTGCTATGCCGCCGCCCGCGCTGCCGTTGCCGAGGCGGAGGCGGCGGTCAACCGGCTGCAATCGGGGGTGGATATCGCCACTGCCACTGTCGAAGCCGCTCGTCAGGATGAGGCTACCGCCCGCGCTGCAGTGCAAGCCGCTCGTCAGGAGCTTGAGCGGTCCACCGGCGAACGCAACGCCGCCGCCCGTCGCCGCGAGGAGCTTGAGCGCATCACTGCCGCCGCTGCTGCCAACCTGGCCGCGCTGCTGCGCCAGAGTGAGGAGCAGAGCGCCGCGATTGCCGATGATGAGTGGCTGATCCAGCAGCGGGGCAAAGCAGTCGTCACCGCCAAGGCCGAGCTAGCCGCCACCGAGCAGCGCCTTGCCAGCCTACGGGCCGAACTGACCGCCACCGAGAGCGAGAGTCGCGCGGCAGACGCTGCCTTCGTCGCGCTGGAGCAACAGCTAAACGCCGCCAGCCGTGCCCACACCAACGCCAGCGCCGCCTTTGCCGCCGCCGAGCGGGCTGCCGCCGATGCTAACCATGCGCTGGCCCGCGCCCACCAGCAGGTTGTCACCGCCACCAATGCGCTGCCGCCACTTGAGCAACGGGTTGCCGAAGCAGAGCGAACGCTACTTGCCGCGCAGAGCGCCTCCGATAAGGCTAGCGCCGCGCTGGACAAAGCCCGCGCCCGCCTCACCGCGCGCGAACAGGACCTGGCCGCCACCATCGAGCAGCAGCGGGCCGCCGACGCTGCACTGGTGCCGCTCCACGCCAGCGAACAGCGGCTGATCGCCCGCAGTGAAGCGCTGGAGCGGCTCACTGAGTCCGGCGCGGGCCTGTACAGCGGCGTTCACGCCGCCCTTGACGCGAGTAGCGGCAAGCGTAAGATCCTCAGCGGCATTGTCGGCACGGTTGCCAGCCTGATACATACCCCCACAGAACTAGAAACCGCCATCGAAATCGCACTCGGCGGCCACCTGCAAGACATCGTGGTGGACAGCTTTGCCGCCGCAGAAGCGGCGATCGCCTACCTCAAGGCGGCGAAGGCGGGCCGCGCCACCTTCCTGCCGCTCGATACCATCCGCCCTGCACGCAAGCTGAACCCACCCGCCGCTAAAGGGGTGGTAGGCGTGGCCGCCGACCTGGTTAGCTATGAACCCAAGCTCTCCGCTGTTGCTGCGATGCTGCTGGGCCGCCACCTGGTGGTGGATAGCCTGCCCACCGCCCGCGCCCTGCTCGACAAGCGCGACGAAGCCTGGACCTTCGTCACGGTCGAGGGTGAACTGGTGCGGCCCGGTGGGGCGGTCACTGGCGGGGGGGGGCAGGGCAAGGCCGATAGTGGCCTGTTCGCCCGCGAACGTGAGCGCCGTGAACTACCCGCTCAGTTGGCCGCAATCCGCGCCGAAGTCGCTGCTGCCACTGCCACGCAGAGCCGCGCCGCTACTGCGATCAACGCCGCCACCGCTGCCCGCAACGATGCCCAAGCCGCGCTCAACGCCGCCATCGCCACGCAGAGCAAGGCGCAAGCAAACGTCACCACCGCCAGCGCCGCACTGGAGCGCGAACGGCGTGAGCTGGAATACGCCCGCGCCGCCGTGCAGCAGGCTCAGGCGGCTGCCGCCGCTGCCGAGGCGACTATCCCCACCCGCGCCGCAGAAGTGGAGCGCAGCCGTGTCGCCATGCAGCAGGCCGCTGCCGACCTCGAAGCCACCAGCCAGACGGTGCAGCGCGAACGAGACGCCCGCGCCGCCCAGCTTGCCGCACTCGCCCAGTTGCGCGCCAACCTCCACGCCGGGGAGGATGAACTGCGCCGCCACCGCGCCGCGCTCATTGCCGCCAACGCTGAGTGCGATGCTGCCACCCGCACCCTCGCCGCCCGCCGCATTCGCCTTGCCCAGTTGCAAGCCGCCACCGACGCCGCCGAGTCGGAGCGAACCGGCGCGGTTGCCAACCTCGCCGAACTAAATACCCGCCTCGCCGACCTCGAAGCCAGCCTCCAACCGCTGCATGACGCACTGACCGCTGCCGAGCAGGCCGCCGATGTTGCCGCCGCCGCGATTGCCGCCCGCCAGTCGGGGTTCTTTGAGGTGCAGCAGCAGCAGTCCCGCGCCCGCCTTGCGCTTGAACGCGCCCACCTCGAAGCTGGCGATGTGCTGCTCCGCGCCCGCGCCGAGCTTGGTGAGGATGTTGCCCTTGATGACCATCCCTCGGCTAATCTCGATGAGAGCCGCATCCAGGACGAAATCAGTGCGCTGCGTACCCGCCTTGCTCGTATCGGCGTGGTCAACCCGCTGGCGCTCGCAGAGTATGACGAGGTCAACGCCCGCCACTCCTTCCTTACCACCCAGCTAGCCGACCTACGCGCGGCGGCCGCCAGCCTGCGCGAAGTTTCCGCCGAGCTTGAGCGCACTATGCGCGAACGATTTGCCACCACTTTCAGTGCGGTTGCCCTGGAGTTCAGCAGGTTCTTCACCCGCCTGTTCGGCGGCGGCAACGCCCGCCTCGAACTAAGCGCCAGCCGCAATAGCGATGGGCCAGAAGGGGTGGAAATCTTCGCCCAGCCACCCGGTAAGCGCTGGCAGCCGCTCGCCTCGCTCTCCGGCGGCGAACGCGCCCTCACTGCGGTGGCGCTGCTCTTCGCTATTCTGGCGGTCAACCCCAGCCCCTTCTGCCTGCTCGACGAGGTTGACGCCGCGCTTGACGAGAGTAATATTGGCCGCTTCACCGCCGCACTGCAAGAACTGGCCCGCCACACCCAGTTCATCATCATCACCCACAACCGCGCCACCATCGCCGCCGCCCAGTCGGTCTACGGCATCTCTCTCGGCGACGACCACACCTCCCGCGCCATCTCTGTACATCTAGGGGAATTAGTGGTTAGTTCAGCAGGGCGAACAGCAGTTCGCCCCTACGGACGAAAAACGGTTTTTCGGATAGGCTTTCAGTGATAAATGTGAGGGTCCACTTATGCCTCATTACTTATACATCATGCCT
Source organism: Candidatus Chloroheliales bacterium (assembly GCA_003243865.1). Next base: position 7,629 of record QHBQ01000299.1, read on the forward strand.
AAAAGGTGGCACAACTCTTGCTCATCTACAATGCCCACCCCTTATTAGGGGGCGACCATATCCCCTACCGGGCAGCACTTTCAACTTTCAACTTTTAACTTTCAACTCGTCATTGCTGGCAGGGATTTTGCCTTGACAAGAGCGGGTGTAAGTGTTACCCTTATCGTGCAGAATCAAAGCCCATAAAATGGGGGTGCAAGGTTGGTAGGTAAAACCATCCCCTGTAACAGATGCGTAAAAGGAGGAGTATAGTTATGGAAGATTATCGAGGCGACCAGTATGGGGAATACAATCGCCGGGCCTGGCAGGGCTACGGCTCCGGCGATGGTGAGCAACCCCCACCCGACTTCAGCAGCATCGCCATCGTCGCGCTGGCGGCAGGCATTGCCAGCCTGATCGGCTTGATCATCGTCTGGCTGGGCAAGTGGGGCCAGCCGAAGGAAGAGAAGAAACTGCAACAGATCATCGAAGCGGCCACCGCTGGCAAACTCGACGAGTGGGCAGGCAAGGGCAGCAGCAAGAAGCTGGCCCGCGCGATGCATCGCACCGCTACCCAGGCAGGCGATGTGGCTGGCACCGTTGGCGACCGCGCAGGCGAACTGGGCAAGGAAGCGGGCAAGCGGGCCGCCGAGATTGGCAAGGAAGCAGGCAAGCGCATCAGCCAGACCGTCGAGGACGTCACCTCTAGCCGTGAGCTAAAGAAGGCCGCCCGCCAGGTCAGCGATATCCGCGACCATCTTGCTGATATGATTGACAACATTGACCTCGAAGAGTATCAGGGCAAAGCGCGCAAGCGGGCGGCCACCCTGCGCAAGCGCGCCGAGCAGATGCTTGCCTCGCTCGAAGTCGAAGACCGCACCGGCAAGGCGCGCAAAGCAATCGAGCAGCAGGCTAAGGAACTGGGCAAGGCGATTGATGAAGCCAATCTGGGCGACCAGGCTGGCCGCCTCGCTGCCCGCGCTCGTGACGCGATCAGCAGCATTGACGTCGGTCAGGCCCTCAGCGATGCTGGCGAGTTGGTTGGCAAGAAAGCAAAGGAGATCGAACACGACAGCCGTGGCCTACGTCGCGACGCGGGCAAGCTGGCAAAGAAGGCGGGCAAAGAGGGTGGCACCTGGCTGAGTGCGATCACCGACGCAGTTGGCTCATTCTTTGAGGACTTCAGCAAGAAGACACTCCCCGAACTGACCAAAGCTGC